>JBALVO010000012.1:16588-42310 GCA_036961445.1 Halioglobus sp. | reverse complement strand
TAGAAATGGAAGATCGCTCGCGTACCATTGATTGCTGGAAAGCGCTTATGGAGGCTGGAGTTTACGTCAACCTGGTCATACCACCGGCCTCGCCCTCGACCAATTTCCTGCTACGTAACAGCGTGAGCGCCGCCCACTCCAGCGAGCAGATCGACACCATCATCTCAGCGTATGCCGGCCTGCAAGACGCCGGATTGATCAACCCTACCCAGGGGCACTAATGGAACAGATATTAATCACCGGCAATGGCCCATTGCGCGGTGAGGTCAGTGTTGCCGGCGCCAAGAATGCAGCACTGCCAATTATCGCCGCCTCTATGCTGTCAGCCGAACCGCTACAGATCAGCAACGTGCCCGGTGTGCGTGACATCGGCACGGCACTCAAATTGATGGAGCTGTTGGGTTGCACGGTAGAGCGCTCGGGGAGCGAGCTGGTCATCGACAGCTCCAAAGTCCATTCAACGCATGTACCCTACGAACTCGTCAAAACCATGCGCGGTTCCATTCTCCTGCTGGGCCCGCTATTGGCACGTTTCGGCGAAGCCGACGTATCTCTGCCCGGCGGCTGCGCCATAGGCTCCAGACCCGTTAATGAGCACATCTCCGGCCTGGCGGCCATGGGTGCCGAAATTGTGATCGAAGCCGGTTACATCAAGGCCAAGGCAAGTCGGTTGCGCGGCGCTAATTTTGCCTTCGATGTACCCTCGGTAACCGCAACCGAGAATCTGCTGATGGCCGCGGCACTGGCTGACGGCACCAGCGTGCTGGAGAACTGCGCCATGGAACCCGAAATCGGGGACCTGGCCGTCCTGCTTAATACCATGGGTGCAAAAGTTAGCGGCGCCGGATCCAGCACCATCACAATCGAGGGCGTCGACACTTTGCACGGCGCCAGACATAAAGTACCGCCGGACCGTATCGAGACCGGGACGTTCCTGGTTGCCGCTGCCGCCACCAGAGGCGACATCCGCGTCATCAACACCAACCCGGATTTCCTGCATCATGTACTGGGCAAACTGGAACAGGCAGGTGCCAACGTGGAATCGGGTGCGGACTGGATTCACCTGGACACCGGTGGCAAGCGCTGCCAGGCCGTCAATATCCACACGGCGCCCTACCCGGCCTTCCCCACCGACATGCAGGCCCAGTTCATGGCACTCAATGCTGTGGCTGAAGGGACAGCAACTGTGGTCGAGAATATTTTTGAAAATCGCTTCATGCACGTCGCCGAATTACAGCGCATGGGTGCTGAGATCGAACTGCAGGGGCATACTGCCATTGTGCGCGGGCGCGAGCGACTGCAGGGCGCGCCGGTAATGGCCACAGACCTGCGCGCATCGGCATCACTAATTATTGCCGCACTGGCAGCCGACGGCGAAACGTCGATTGACCGGGTCTACCACCTCGATCGCGGCTATGACAATATCGACAGGAAACTGGCAGGCCTGGGAGCCGACATCCGGCGCATCCAGGCCCCCCATGCGGATAATGCCTAACAACAGAGTAAGGAGTCAGTGTAGTGAGCCAATCATTCGCACAGATTTCTGACCCCCACCTGAGTTCCCCGGAGGGTGTCAGTCCCCGGGAACTATTCAACAAGCGAGCACTGGGCTATCTGTCCTGGCGGCGCAAGCGTCGCTTTGAGCATCGCAGGGAGGTGTTGCAGGCGCTGCAACACGACCTGCAGCACTTCAACCTGGATCAGTTACTGGTGACCGGTGATCTCACCCATATCGGTTTGCCACAGGAGTTCGAGCAGGCGCGCGCCTGGTTACAGCAATTGGGCGAGCCGGAACATGTCGCCCTGGTCCCCGGCAATCACGACGCCTGCGTGTCAGCCGACTGGGATCAGACCTTCGCCTTGTGGCGGGAGTATATGACATCGGACGGGGTAGCCGCTGCCAGCCTAAACCGCGAAAATGCCTACCCCAGCCTGCGCGTCCGTGGCGACATTGCATTCATCGGGATATCTACTGGTTGTCCAAAACCGCCCCTGATGGCGACCGGCACCGTGGGCAGTGAGCAGTTGCAGCGTTTGCCCGCACTGCTGGGCAACGCTGCCAGCCAGGGACTATTTCGCGTGGTGCACCTGCATCACTCCCCTTTACCGGGACATGAAAAGTGGCGTAAGCGGCTGACCGATGCGGCAGCGTTACAGGCCATACTGATAGAACACGGCGCCGAACTGATTGTGCATGGGCACGGCCATAGAGCGCACTATAACGAGTTGACCACTGAACACGGAGTAGTGCCGGTTATCGCTGTACCATCAGCGTCTGCTTTGGGATTACATGGCGCAGATGTAGCACGCTACAACTGCTATCGTGTGCAGCGCAATGATGCGGGCTGGCAGCTGGATATTATGCCGCGCTGTTATGCCCCGGAGCGCGGAGAGTTCATCGAAGGCGACCACAAGAAAGTCGTACTATCGCGACCCGCCTGATGCTCAGGCATCCTCTGCTGCGGCTTTTTCCAGAGCACCTTTAACCAGTATTAAATCGGCGATGGAGTCTACATCAATCGCGGCATTGGCATAGGGCAAGATAACCGCGCGCATACGCAAGCCCAAACGCTTACTGAGCTTGGCCAGGGCCTCTTCCAGCGACAATAAACCCAAACGATAGCGAATTACCGCCCACCAACCCAACAGACCAATCACCACCAGGGGCTTTTTCCGCTGCTGTTCGATTTTGCGCCAGAACTTGGCCGCGCGACGACCTTCAGGGGTGAGAAACGCAAACAGGTTACAACCGCAAAAATCCCCATCACTAAAGTGCAGTACGGTCTTTTTAATACCAGGATAAGCCTCCGCTACCAGCGCATAAGGCGCCAGGCCCACCGTGACATCAACGTCATCTGCCAGGCTTTGGCGGCCAAAAGCATCAACAATTTCCGGCGTTAGCAGCGGGTGGTCCGCCGTCGTGAGTAACACCGCATCTTCGGGTCCCAGAGTTCGCATCGCCTGGTAGGCACTGGTACTGGGGCTGATACCCGGCTCACTCCAGCCAATCTCGCCAGCATCAATCCACTGCTGTATCTGGTCGTCCGAAGCCACTGCGCTCGCCTCGGGGCCCGCCATGGTGATTTTGCTGACCACCCGCGAAGCGCGCAGGGAGTTCAATACCCGGCGCACCATCGGCATGCCATCGATCTGAATCATGGCCTTGCTGTCAGCCTCAGTATGATCGATCAGAGAATCGGCTTTGGTACGATCGCCGGCCAGGACTATGGCCGTCATTTGGTGCGTTACTGGATCTAGATGCATAGTAGGCTACAGTTCTTTTTGGTATACGCGGTAGCGTTTATACGCCTCACCGCCAATGGTTTCAATGATATTGCGCATACCGGCATTGTCTTCAAGTATCCAGCCCATCTCCACATCCTTCACGCCACGGGCATGCAACTCCTTGCGCACCGCGTCAATAACCATAAATGCCAGGGTAGGACCCAGGCGCGAATGTTGAAAGCTCTGCCGCACACCCATCAATGGTACCCGCGCAGTTTGCGGATGCCTGACTTTCAAACGCCACAGCAATTTGATCCAGCCAAAGGGCAATAACTTACCGTTGAGGTCCCGGGCCGCTTCATTCAAGTTGGGCAAAGCGACGATGAACGCCACTGGCTCATCATCGTATTCCGCAATCTGAATATACTCAGCAGGCATGAGTTTCATCATGGTTTTAACAGTATCAGCCCATTCGTCCTCGGCTAACGGCACGAAACCCCAGTTATTTTGCCAGGCGTCGTTGAAAATATCGCGCATGATAGCGGCATCTTCGAGTAGCTGTTTGCGCCGCACAGGGCGCAACTTGACCCGCCCTGACACGCGATTGGCTAACTTCTCCATCACCCGTGGCGCCTCAAAATCGGGGCGTATGTGGTACGCCAGGAGGTCCTTTGCCGGCAAATACCCTACCGCCTCCACTGCGGCGCCGTAGTAAGGCTGCGCATGACCCATCAGCATATAAGGGGGAGTGGTAAAGCCATCTACCAGCAAACCCACCTCTTCATTTACATGCAAATTGAACGGGCCACGCACCTGCCGCATACCCTCGCTGCGCAGCCAGTCTTCCGCTGCCCCGAACAAGGCGGCAAAGACAGCGGGGTCATCATCCGCCTCCAGCATGCCAAAATACCCTGCATCATCACCGTGTTGCAGCAAGTGCATTTCATCAATTTGCGCGGTGATACGGCCAACCGGTACACCATTTCGATAGGCGACCCAGGCGCGCCAGCGAGCGTGATCGAAAAAGTGATTGGCCGCAGAGAGCTGCTCTTTCTTCATGAAATTCAGCGGGGCGATCCAGGCTGGATCTGAAGCATAAATACGGTGCGGCAAGGCCAGAAACTGGCGCAATTGCCCAGGCTGGGTCACCACCTCCAGTGAGATGGCTGTATCGGCATTATCGCTCATGTCTGACCTATGCTGGCGCAGTGTCGGTGTGCGGGTCCGGCAGTATACCGTCGAAACAACAGCGGGCGATACAGACTGGGAAAATGTCTTGAAATAACATAGAGTTGCCGCCTCCAAACAACCAGATCAAAGGTAAAAAACCATTGCGATGGCGCCCCAAAAAGACGCAGAAAGAGCCTCCCTGGGGCATATTGCAAGCGCAAAATTGGGATTGTTCACGCCAGCCCTTGGTAATAATACACATAAGCAAACGCCCCTAAAATGCTAAGATTGCATCCTGTCAGGCAATGCTATTTGAAGCCTGCTCGCACAGGTGCCCACATGTACACACTTGTACAAAAAGCGACATAGTGGCCCGACAGACCACCAAGAAAGAAAGTGGCCCGCAAAACCACCAGGTGGGTAGTTTTTTATTTGAGCTTCATTCCTCCGTATTGGAGGCCGTGAACAGCGTTTGTATATTTTACTTTGCGCCGGCTGACTATTCGCCGAAAACGAGGGAAATTCCGTGTCACAAGTTAACCTTAAAGCCACCCCCACAGACCACGACCTGCCATTTTGTGCGGCCGAATTCGCCACACTGACCGAGGCGCTGGACTACGCCGCCCAAGGTGAAACCGGCTCCAATTTCTACACCGGTCGCGGCGGTATCTACGCCAGCATTACCTACCGTGAGCTGCGTGAACAGGCGATCAAACTGGCTCACCAACTGCTGGGCCTGGGTCTTGATCGCGGCGATCGCGTGGCTCTGGTTGCAGAAACAAATCCCGACTTCATACGCTTTTTCTATGCCTGCCAGTACGCCGGACTAATTCCAGTGGCACTGCCGGCATCGGTAAAGGTTGGCGCTCACTGCGCATACGTCGCACAGCTAAAACTCCTGCTCGAAGCAAGCGACGCGGCCATTGGTGTATCGTCCGAGGGTTACCTGACCTTCCTGCAGGAGGCCAGTGAAGGCCTGGGCATGCGCATGGTCGAGGCCCCCGAGGCATTCCACGCACTTCCTGCAGCAGAACAAATATTGCCAGAAATCACCCCAGAAGACATTTCCTATATACAGTACACGTCCGGCAGCACACGCTTTCCTCGCGGTGTTGTGATCAAGCATCAAACCGCCATGGCAAACCTGCATGGCATTGTCACCCACGGCCTGCAAATGAACGCCGAAGATCGCATGATGTCCTGGCTGCCGTTCTATCACGATATGGGCCTGGTGGGCTTTGTACTGGTACCCATGGCGGCGCAGATTTCCATCGACTACCTGGATACCCGGGAATTTGCCATGCGACCACGCCAGTGGCTGAACCTGATGACACAAACCCGTGCGACAATTTCTTTCGCGCCCTCATTTGGCTATGACCTTTGTGCGCGCAGGGTCCGCGAAAGCGACCTCGAAGCTTACGACCTGAGCAACTGGCGCGTCGCCGGCATTGGCGCCGAGATGATTCGCCCACAAACACTGGAGTACTTCGCTGAGGTAATGGAGCCTTGCGGTTTTGACCGTCGCGCATTCCTGGCCTGCTACGGCATGGCTGAATGCACTCTTGCGGTGAGCTTTTCGCCGCTAAATACAGGCTTTACCACACACCACATTGACAGCGACCATTTGTCCGACCATCACGAAGCGGTGTTACTGGATGAAGGCGATACACAAGGCCGAGGCCGCCATTTCGTAAACTGCGGTGTCCCGATGCCCGATTTCGAAATAGAGATTCGCGATGACCAGGCAGTCCTGCAAGACTGGCAAAGCGGCGTGGTTTATCTGCGTGGCCCCAGCGTCATGTCTGGCTACTACAACCTGCCGGAAGAATCCAGCCACGCCTTATGTGAAGGTGGCTGGCTAAACACCGGCGACATTGGCTATTTGGTCGATGGTGTACTGACCATTACCGGGCGCAAGAAAGATCTCATCATCATTCACGGCCGCAACATCTGGCCACAGGATCTGGAGCACGTTGCCGAAACTCAGCCCGAAGTCCGTGCTGGAGACGCCATCTCATTTTCCGCCCCTGACAACAATGGCGAAGAATTCTGTGTGCTAATGGTGCAGTGTCGCGAAAGAGACATCGCCAAACGCAACAATCTGGTACGTCGCCTCACGGCTCTGGTGCGCATGGAGATGAGTCTCGATTGCTATGTAGAACTGGTTCCAATCCACTCCCTGCCGCGCACATCATCTGGCAAGTTGTCCCGTGCCAAAGCGCGACTCGACTTTATCAATGCCAACGATATAGAGCAGCTCAACGCCGCCGCTGATGAAGTCCGTCTGAGGGTGGCTTCAGCCTGATCCCAAAAGATACCCTGATCGCCGTAACCGGCGCTACCGGATTCATCGGTAGGGCCCTGTGCGCGCGTTTGTTGCAGCGAGGCTTTGCGGTACGCGCGCTGGTCAGAAGTCCTGACCAGGCGGGTGAATTAAGTAGTCAGGGTGTTGCTCTCATCGCAGGTGACCTGCATAACCCCGCCGCGCTACAAAAGCTGCTAACAAACTGCGACATCATCATACATTTAGCCGGGGCTGTTCGGGGCAGCTCCCAGAACGCCTTCGACCGGGTAAACGTGGCCGGTACTGCTGCGCTGATTAGCGCCATCAAGACCCAGGCCAACGCTCCCAAGTTGTTGCTGGTATCGTCATTGGCAGCAAGCGAACCCAATTTGTCCTGGTACGCCCACAGTAAGCGCGAGGGCGAACGATTGCTGGAGCGCGAAGCTGACCTGAACTGGGTTATTGTGCGACCTCCCGCCGTATATGGACCGGGGGATAAAGAGATGCTGCCCATATTCCAGTGGATGGCCCGTGGAATTGCCTTCGTACCCGGATCACTGGGGGCGCGTATCTCCCTGATCCATGTCACTGACCTGGTAACCGCCCTTATCGCCACCCTGGAAACTACACAAACACAGAAGCAGATACTAACCCCCTGCGATGGCAAGCCCGGAGGCTATGACTGGCATGAACTGGCCGCCATCGCCGGCGACACCTGGGCACGTCGCGTTCGTCTGTGGAGCGTGCCAACATGGCTGCTTAATGGCGCAGCACAGCTGAATATGATGATGGCGAAAATCAGTGGTCAGGCGCCGATGCTGACCCCCCCAAAACTACGGGAACTGCGCCATAGCAACTGGGTAGTGGATAACAACGAAATAACTGCCAGCTGTGGCTGGACGCCGAAAATCAGCCTGCGGGAAGGCCTGCAGGAGATCAAAAATTCGGCACTATGACAGCTAACCAGTCATCGATAGTGCGATATAATTACCGGCTAATTTCTATCACCAGCTTTTAGGTAGATGCAATCGTGGCAGAGTTTATTGTCGGCAATTCACTGCGCAAACTAGCGCGCAAGCACCGGTTCCTGCAGCAATCACTGTGGCGACTGGATTTTATGCTTGTGTGGCTGTTACTCAGAGCCGCCAGATTGCTACCTATCGATGCCGCCTCTCGCTTCGGCAACAGGGTCGGTTGCTGGGTAGGACCAAGGCTCAAGCGTAAGACAGCGATTTACCGCAATAACTATGCCAAGGCCTTCCCGGATCTAAACGATTCCGAGCTCGACCAATTGGTCATCCAGTCATGGGGCCGCGCCGGGAGAATAATGGCGGAGTACCCCCATTTAGCCACCATATTGTCTGACTCTGAGCGCCTGACCATCGACATTCGCGAGCCGATCCCAACCTACCAGGACAGCAGGCGGCCCTGTGTCGTGGTGACTGCACACCTGAGCAATTGGGAAGTGGTAGGCTCTGCCATGGCGAGAATGAATATACCCAATGCCAGTCTTTATTCGCCGCCTACCAACCCCCTGTTGGATCGCATGCTGCTGGATTCGCGCGCAGCACTGAACTGTGAATTATTACCCAGGGAGCAAAGCGCTCGCCCACTTATGCGCGCTATGAAGCAGGGTAGAACGGCCGCCATGGTAATGGATCGCAGAGTCGACGACGGCCAGGCTATCAGCTTCTTTGGCCATGACAAACCGTCAACTATCATGCCGGCCAAGCTGGCACTGAAATTTGACGTGGAGCTCGTGCCGGTGCAAGTGGAAAGACTGCAAGATGCTCATTATCGCGTCACGTTTCACACGCCCATTCGCCCCACTGATATCAACGCAGATGAAAACACCCAGGCCATCGACATGATCCAACAGGTTCATCACCAGTTTGAAGACTGGATTCGCGCGGAACCACAGGACTGGTTCTGTTCGAAAAAAATATGGCCAACACCAAAACGAAACCGATTTAAGGAGGCCGGCATCAAGTCCGGTGTAGATTCCTATGCAGCCTGAAAAACAACATCAGTCCATCCGCCTGTTCGAGAACGATTTTCTGGAACGGCTATCTCATGTACACCCTATTACACCTTTATTGATGTGGGCGCCCATTGCCGGCTGGTTAATCTGGCGCAGCTTCGCGCAGTATCAACTTCCCGGACTTCCCGTCCTCGCCATTGCGCTGGCCGGAGCTTTTATCTGGACCCTGACCGAGTATTGCCTGCACCGCTACCTGTTTCACTTCCCGGCCAAGAGCAAGCTGGGCAAGTGGCTGGTGTTTTTATTCCACGGCAACCATCACGATGACCCCAAGGATAAGACGCGTCTGGTGATGCCACCAGCCGGCGCTATCCCGATTATGGCGGTTCTATATCTGCTATTTGGACTGGTCATCCCACAACCATGGATTCAGCCATTTTGTGCTGGCTTTATCGTTGGGTATTTGGTCTATGATTACATCCATTATTCAACGCACCATTTTCCCATGCGCAACCCCGTGGCGAAATCTCTCAAGCTCTATCACCTGAAACACCATTTCTCAGGTGAAGGCGGTCGCTACGGCGTTAGCTCCCCCATATGGGACCGTGTATTCGGCACGGATCCCGGGAAAAAATGAGCTAAGCAACGTGCCCCAGTTTTACCTCATCCCCAAACGTCTGGCGCGCAAAGCGCCAGTGTTGGTAAAAATTTCACAATGGCTTGAGGCGCGGGCATTTAATCTGATTTTCTGGATCATGCGCATGCTCTCGATAAAACGAGCCAGCGCGCTATCCGCTTTTGCCTTTGGCCTGGTTGGGCCCTACTCCGACAAAGCCAAGAAAGCTCGAATCAACCTTGCCGTCGCGTTTCCCGACTCCAGCGAGCAATGGCGAGAAGACACAACGCGGCAGATATTTCGACATCTGGGTAATTCGGTCGCCGAGCTGATCAAACTGGAACAAATCTGGGCAGAACGTGAACAGCGCATCGAATATGTCGTGCATCCCAAAGCGCATGAACTAATGAAGAACAAAGGGGCCGCCATACTGGTAACCGCTCACGTGGGTCCCTGGCAGGTGGCGCCACTTGCGTGCAAAGAATATGGCATGGTTGTAAACGCTATATATGCGCCAGAATCCAACCCGGTCCTGGCCGATCTAATGCTCGATTTGCGCAAGTCTTTCGGGGACAAACTGATTGCCTCGGACGCTGGCCCCCGGCCCATTATCAAGGAACTAAAGGCCGGTAACAGTATTATCATGGCCATGGATACACGACCCGATACCGGCAAGTTGATACCCTTCTTCGGTACCGATGCCCTCACCAACACCAGCGCTGTCGGCCTGGCCTTGCGCACGGGTGCCGCTTTTGTGGTGGCAAGGGCGGAGCGCCTACCCGGCACCCGCTACCGAATCACTGTTTACGACCCCCTCGTCAGTCCAATTCCAGACGCTCCCATTAAAGAGCAGGCGATTGCCATCACCAAATTAGTTAATGAGCATTTTGAGGATTGGATTCGTGAGTACCCCGAGCAATGGGTCTGTCTGAAGCGACGCTGGCCCAAAGCACACAGACTCTAGCTGATCTGGCAGAGTCTATACACCTGGCGATGCCAGCGCCTGGGGTGCATCCCAAAAAAGCTGCTGTAAACAATTCGCTTCCAGGAACGCAATAGTCTCTGCGGGCAGTGTCTGCCGATAGCGCGTCAACACGCTGAGATCTATACCCGTGCTGTTGGCAAAAGAAGAATTACTGTGGCTGGTCTCACCCCCTTGAGTGTAATCAAGCATTGCCGGAGAATATTCTATCGCGGCAAACTCGCACACCTGCCGCATGCAACTTTGCGTATCCATGACCAGATCTTCAAAGCGTAAACGCAGTGCCGGCCCAATCTCTTGGTTGAACGCGCCGATTTCTCGCCAGTAGCGGTTTTGTCGCTTGCAAAAACGACCCAGGTCCAACCTGGGATTGCGTATCAGCTTCGACGCCACGTGAGCACGCGGATCTCTTACCAGGAATATACCTTTCACCTCGTAACTGCGTGACAACAGCTTACTAACGCGGGTCAAATCACTGTTACTGGGCTGCAAGGCACAAAAGAAAACACGCAGCCGCTGATCGCGATGAACATGCCCCAAGGCAACCGCCAGCGCCTCTACATGATTACTTACCAGGCTATCGACATCCCATCGCTGATGATGCTTGCTGACATAATCGTAATAGGCCACCAAATCCAGGGAGCCTTCCGTGCCGAAAACTTCAGTCCCGTGGCCGGCATTGATACGCTCCAGATGCCCGTCTTTTTGCAATTGTCGATAAAATTCCGGAGCGCCTACGTGTGAGGCCACCATGCCACGCAGACGCAACAGCGGATGCCGCGACAAATGTCGAACAAAATAGTCCTCGTCCGGTGGCAAAAGTAGCTGTGGGTGATGATCCAGCAGCCCCCGCAGCAGATGGTTGCCGCCCCGTGGAGGAGCGCCCAGTATTAGTAGCGGCGGTTTACTGCTCACTTGCATTGGGGATTTGCCAGTCTCTCAGTACATCAGCCGTTCTTTGTCAGTCACCAGCTCCGCTCCAGTTAACAGGCGACGGAATTTCTTGGCAGCCATACGCACCGGGCGATGCTCTTCAAACACAACGATAAAAACTTTGCGAAAATAATCTTCAGGGCAATTTATGCGCCGCACACCGTGCCAGGAATTACCACGGCGGCCAAATATCAGGCTGCGGTTATCTCTGGTTTCTGCTGGATATTCCGCATCAAAATCCTCAAACGAGGGGGCATTGTCAGCGTCAATCAAACCCTTGTCATCAAGTACTACAGTCTCTCCACCCCAGTCCCATTGCCAATCTTTTTCAGTATTGAGATAAAAAATCTGCGATCCGATTTTGCCCTTGGAGTCACAGTGCGGGGAAACTTCGCCACCGTTGGGGGTAAAGTGCCAATGAAATCGAAACCGAACGTGAGAGACATTCAGCATGGCACACACAAAATCCCGATAGCGTTGGCTGCGCAATTCTGCAATAAATCTGCTCCAGGACGGAGAAAGGTCCATGCCGTCCTCATAATCGAGAACATAGCGATCGTGGCTGGACTGCCCGTGCTTGCGCTGTTTGCCAAAAAAACCGCGAAACCGCGAAAGGTCCGGCATAGTCTCCAGTAGCTCCGCAAAGCCGTTCTCGGCTATAAAGTACTGGGGATTAATCCACGGATAGGGGAGTTGGGCACGAAACGCTGCTGGATCAATTGTATCCAGTACAGCCGGGTTCAAATAATGCATGCTCGAGATGGACATCGTGTGAATATCAGTTAAAAACCAAGTATACGACTGGGAAATAAGTATGGATAGCCACTTTTTTGCCAACAATGGCCTTTCACAACCAACGCTTGCGAGTAGCATGATAGCGGCGCTACGCTTATAGGCTATAGTAGCATCTGCACTGCCAGAGAGAGCACCTGAGTGAAACTGTCTGCTTTTGGGAAGAAATTTGCCGGCCATTCCGGCATTGTCGAACTGATGAACGACCTGGGCACCGCCCTCAATGAAAACCCTGATATGATTTTCATGGGGGGCGGCAATCCCGGACGCCTGCTCGACGTGGAAGCCATATTCCAGCAGCGACTGGAGCAAATCATGGCCGATCCCCTGCAGCGTCACAGCCTGTTCGGCATCTATCAATCTCCCCAGGGCGACCGGGAGTTCAGGGAGCAGATCGCCGCATTTCTCAACAAGCAATTCGGCTGGCAATTATCCGGGAATAATATTGCCGTCAGCAACGGCAGCCAGTCCGCCTTTTTCGTATTGTACAATCTGTTTGCTGGGCTGATGCCAGATGGCCGCCACAAATCCATCCATTTACCCCTGACCCCGGAATACATCGGCTATGGGGACATCGGGCTATCCGACAACTTCTTCACTGCCACCCGTCCCAGTATCGAACTACTGGACGACCATCTGTTTAAATACCATGTTGATTTTTCTCATCTCAAATTGGGTGATGACGTCGCAGCCCTGTGTGTTTCACGGCCTACCAACCCCACAGGTAATGTACTTACCGACGAAGAAATCGCCCACCTGGATGACATAGCCACGGCACGGGACATACCGCTGATTATCGATGGGGCTTATGGGCTGCCCTTCCCCAACATACTGTTTGTAGATGCCCGGCCCCACTGGAACGAAAACACCATACTAACCCTCAGCCTGTCCAAGCTTGGTCTACCGGGAGTGCGCACGGGCATTGTGGTCGCCCGGGAGGATATAATTGAGGCTTATACCAATGCCAATACTATTGTCAGCCTGGCCTGCGGCAACCTGGGCCCGGCGCTGGCCAAGGCGCTGTTTGACAGCGGCGAGATTTTGTCTCTGACTCGAGACTACGTGACCCCGTTCTATCGTGAGCGCTCACAACAGGCCCTGCGCTGGTTCCGTGAGCAGCTGGGCGCTCTGCCTTACCACATACACAAACCGGAGGGCGCTATCTTCCTGTGGCTGTGGTTTGAAGGCCTGCCAATCACCAGCCAGGAGCTGTATCAACGATTGAAACAGCGGGGCGTGCTGATCGTACCAGGACACAATTTTTTCGTTGGACTGGACGAAGATTGGCCACACCAACACGAATGCATTCGTGTGTCCTACGCCCGGGATGCTGCTACCGTGCAACGCGGAGTGACTATCATCGCCGAAGAAGTAGCCAGGGCCTACAGCCAGGCCTGAAAAACCCACTGTTCGTATTCGGGCGGGAAAAATACGTCAAACTGACTTATTGTTGTATGATCGCCGACGCAAACACTGACCAAAAAAACACAGGGAATCTACATGTTCAGGATTATCTCAATAACCCTCGCCATCACGCTGCTTTTGATAGGCTCAGCTGCCTTTTTAGTCAGTGTATTTCTGGACAAGGATAAGATACTGGAACTCGCAACCGCCGCGATCCATGAAGAGACCGGGGCAACACTCATCGTTCAGGGGCAGACCAGTCTTTCACTGTTTCCCACAGTAGGCATTGCCCTGGGTGATGCCAGTCTCACCATGCCCGGCAAAGAGCAACCAGACCTGCAGGCAAGAGCACTGGAAATCGGTGTACAACTGCTGCCTTTGTTCTCCGGCAAAATGGAGATCAATACCATCAGCCTGGACGGTCTCGCCGCCACCATAGAATCAGCTCCAGAGCAGGCCAGCGCCGATACCAGCAAACTGAGCGATGAACAACTCGACGCTTTTTATGCCGCAAAGCGCAAGACCATGGCCGCCGCGGGCGACGCTGCCGGTGCTGAAATTGTCATAGCTGCACCACTGGCACTCAACGTACAACACCTCATTATCACTGACTCACGTGTTGAAATCGTCGATCCCGCCACGCATGAGTCAACCGTCGTAGAGCTGGTCAAGCTGGAAACCACCGGTCTTAACCTGAATGGCGACCCCGTTCCACTGGCACTGCAGGTTCGCCTACCCGGCGAACAGGTAATAGATATAAGCCTTGAGGGTAAAATCCAGATTGACCAACAGAACCAGACAATTGTGCTCAAGCCCATAAACCTGGTTGTCAGTGGCGCTACTGCACAGCCGCTCAAGTTAAAGGCCAGTGGCTCGGTGGACCTGACACGTCAAATAGCAGATCTACAGTTAGTGTTGGAGCTGGGCGAGACACAAGGTGAGGGGACGCTGCGCTACGCCAGCTTCGAGAGCCCCCAGATCGATACCAACTTGCGACTGGATCAGCTAAATCCCGCGCTGCTGGTGCTGGCCGGTCCATCAGCCACTGAAAAAGCATCGACTACAGACACGACTACCGGAGACGAACCTCTGCCCCTGGACGCTATTCGCCTGATCGATACCCGCGCCGAACTGACCATAGCAAAAGCGGTATTAGACCAACACACAGTAAACAACCTGCACCTCAAGCTGCGCGCTGTTGACGGAGTGATCGACGTCAGCACACTCACCGGCGATTTGCACGGTGGCAAACTGGATCTTGTAGCCACCTTCAACGGCAAGCACAATACCGCTGCACTAAACACCACTGGCAGCCTTACCGCCATGGACATCGCCACTACCCTGGCAGCAATGGAATCTGACCCTTTGGTCACTGGTACAGCCAGTCTGAACTGGCAACTAACTAGCAAGGGGCGCTCTGCCAATGAATTAACTGCCGGACTAAGCGGACCCGTTAAACTGACCACCGAACAAGTCGTACTGAAAGATATGAGTATAGAAAATATGCTGTGCCAGGCAGTGGCGTTGACCAACCAGGAACGGCTCACCGCCACCTTCCCCGCCAACACCAGCATTAAAAATCTGTCTGCGGATATTCAATTGGATGATGGCAAAGCGCAGCTACAACCATTGCTAGCAGAACTGCAGCAGGTGTCCCTCAAAGGCACTGGCGCATTTAACCTGTTGAGTCAGGATTTCAAAGCCGCCTTCAAAGCTACATTGTCGCCAGAGCTTGAACAGCTGGATTCTGCCTGCCGGATTAGCAAGCGCCTCACTGCCATAGACTGGCCGGTAAACTGCAAAGGTAATACCAGTGGCGATCCCGCCAAGTGGTGCTCGGTTGATACCGAAGAGATCATTCAGGACCTGACCAAAAATGAGGCGCAAAAACAGTTACAGAAAAAAGCCGGAAAGCTACTCGACAAGCTGTTTAAGTAGTGCAGCGGCGTTAGCGCCAAGATGGACGCAAGCGAGCCTAATTCAGGACTCTATAACCGCGTCCACGAAGGCAGCGCTTCACTACCTGCACTTCTTCCTGCTCACCCTTGTTGACACCCTTGGCGCCACCGGTCACAGCGCCTACCCCCGCGCCGCGCCCGGCACCCTCGGATCCATCGAGTATGGCACCGACCGCGCCACCAACAACGGCACCAGATACCGCCCCCCTGGCGCCTTTTTCACCCGTCTTCACCTCCGTGGCATAGCCACGGCAATCCGCCAGATCCTGTTCATAGCGGCTCATATCAACGCCTTTTTTATCGATAATAATCTCGTCGGTAGTGGTGCAGGCTGCCAGCACAGGCAATATGCACATTACTGCAATCGTATATTTTGCAATCATCTTCCAGCTCCAGGCAGAGGGTTTTCCTAACAATACCCAAGGCTAGCATGAGCTCCAGTGTAAATCCCTGCCACTGCCGGTAAAGAATTGTTAAGCGTTTGCTCTGCGCAAGGACCACGAACCCTAATTTTTTTGCTGCGAGTCAATATTCAGCATGCATCTTGCTGGTATGCTGACGCATCCAACGGTAAGGGATCTCCGTGACCGATACGTTAAAGAAACTTTTTTTCTCCATGCTGGGCAGCGTCCGCGACCTCCTGCCAATCGCACTGGTTATACTATTTTTTCAGTTTTTTGTATTGCAACAACCACTACCCAATGTCGCTCAAATCCTTCTAGGTGTGCTCTTTGTAGTGCTGGGCTTAACTTTTTTTATCCACGGACTGGAACAGGGCCTGTTTCCTATTGGCGAATCCATGGCAACCGCCTTTGCCCGCAAGGGCAGTCTGTTCTGGCTGATCGCGTTTGCTTTTTCGCTGGGGTTCGGCACCACAGTGGCGGAACCGGCCCTGATAGCCGTGGCGGAGGAGGCGGCAAATGTGGCTGCCAACGGCGCCATGATCGATGCCACCGAGACAGCCAAAGCACAGTACGCCAACGGACTGCGCTATACCGTTGCACTGTCGGTGGGCCTGGCCATTGTGATCGGTGTAATTCGCATCCTCAAGGGATGGCCGGTGCAATGGTTTATTATCGGCGGGTATATTCTGGTCGTTATCATGACCATGTTCGCACCCAAAGAGATTATTGGCATCGCCTACGACTCCGGAGGTGTTACCACATCGACCATCACAGTGCCTCTGGTTACGGCACTGGGTGTCGGCCTCGCTTCTTCTATTCGCGGCCGTAATCCGATGATAGACGGCTTCGGCCTAATCGCTTTCGCTTCATTAACTCCAATGATTTTTGTTATGGCCTACGGCATGCTGATCTAATGGAAGTATTGACCGCCATCATTAATGTGACGCTGGGCACTGTGACAGACGTGCTGCCTATCGTCGTTATTATTTTCGGATTCCAGTTCTTTGTACTGCGCCAGAAACCCCCTAATCTGAGCGAGATCCTCGTTGGCTTCGTATGGGTGCTGATAGGACTGTCTTTGTTTTTGCTGGGACTGGAATGGTGCTTGTTTCCACTGGGTCGACTCATGGCGGAGCAGCTGACTGACCCCGCTTTCATTCAAACCGCACTGGATGCAGGGCAAACAGCAGCGGACATCACACCGAAGCACTATTACTGGGTTTACATCTTCGCCTTTCTCATCGGCTTTAGCACCACCATCGCCGAACCCTCTTTGATCGCTGTGGCGATCAAAGCCAATGAAGTATCTGGCGGCGCCATAGGGGTCTGGGGCTTGCGCATTTCTGTGGCGTTGGGCGTGGCGGTAGGCATTTCGCTGGGCTGTTATCGCATCGTCGTGGGAGATCCTATCCACTGGTACATCATGGCGGGTTATATTCTGGTAGTGCTGCAGACCGCAGTAGCACCAAAAATGATTATCCCGCTGGCCTACGATTCCGGGGGGGTGACGACTTCTACCGTCACCGTACCACTGGTGGCAGCGTTGGGTCTGGGCTTATCTGAAACAGTACCTGGCAGGAATCCATTGATTGACGGGTTTGGCCTAATAGCTTTTGCCAGCCTGTTTCCCATTCTGTCAGTCATGGCCTACGCTCAACTCTCGGAGTTCCGGGCGAGGCTTGGCCGCAAACAGTTAGAGAATGACAATAATTGAACAATCGTGTGAGGAGAAATTCATGCATTTCAAGATGATCATAGTATTTGTCGAGGGCGACAAAACTGACGCCGTAATGGATGCAGCCCGAGAAGCCGGGGCCACCGGAGCAACCGTCATCCACAACGCCAGGGGCGAGGGGCTGAAGGTGAGCAAAACGTTCTTCGGGCTTTCGCTGGAAAGCCAGCGCGATGTGATTTTGTTTTTGGTAGAGGAACATTTGAGCCGCCAGATTCTGGAGGAAATTAACCGCGCCGGGCGGCTCGATGCCGAGCCAGGCACCGGGATAGCATTCCAGGTCGATGTGGAGGATGCGGTTGGCATCGTTCACCAGGCCAGCAAAATATCACAGGATGTAAAGGAGCTACTGTAATGAAAAAGAAAGTTATCAAGGCACGGGATATTATGCACGAGAAGCATCTGGAGCTGGATGGCATGGCCACAGTGAAGGAAGCGCTGGATGCTATGAAAACAGAAAACGCCAGCGTGGTTATCGTCAAAAAACGACATGAGAATGATGCGTTTGGTATCGTACTGCTCTCAGATATAGCGAAAAAAGTGCTGGCCAAAGACCGGGCATCAAGGCGCATCAATGTCTATGAAATCATGTCCAAACCGATAATCTCGCTGGATCCCAACATGGATGTACGCTACTGCGCCCGTTTATTTGATCGCTTTGGACTGTCTAATGTGCCGGTGATCGAAAACGACAAAGTGCTGGGCATCGTCAGCTACAACGAACTGGTTTTCAAAGGCCTGTGTGAATTAATCGAGTAACTGTGCATGCAATCGCAGCACAGAGATGAATCGCGCAATTCCCGGCGCAGCGTTTTGCCCACGCTGGATTTTGGCAAGTCGTGACTGTTGCAGGTAAGAGCTGCTCCATGCCCTGGGTAGTTACTGCGGCCAATTCATGGTTAGCGTCACCAGTGATCGTGCTATGATGCCGGATCCGGCTTTTTACAGGCAGTGCCTGCAAAACAGCTTCGACGAGCTACTCAAGACGGCAGGAGACATTAATTGAATGTGAAACCACCGAGCACATTACTCGCCCTGACTGATGGCCCCAGAGCCCTGGTCGACGCGGCCTGCCTTGGTCTGGCCGCGCCATTTCTGCGCAAATTGCCAGCGACCAGGCAACAACAGAGTGTGATGGTCATCCCAGGGTTTTTGGGTGATGACCGGGGCAACGGCCCCCTTATTCGCTTTTTGCGCCATCTGGGTTATACCGCCACAGGCTGGCGTCAGGGCCGCAATCTGGGGCCGGCAAGTTTCACCGAAGACAGCCTGAGCGCCGCCATGGCGCCATTAATTGAAGCCGGTGACGGCAAGGTAACGCTGGTAGGCCACTCATTAGGCGGTATCTACGCCCGCGAAATTGCGCGCATGGAGCCGGAGAAAATTCACCAGGTTATTACCCTGGGCAGCCCCTTTGGCAAAGGGCATCAACACGCCTCCCACGCCAGCCAACTCTACCAACGCCTCAATCCACAGCCCGATGCACGCAGTGACGACGACAGCCTGAATACCCCCCCTCCCGTCCCCACCACCGCTATCTACACCAAGGCCGACGGTGTAGTGAATTGGCGCACCTCATATCAGAACGGCAGCGACCACGATGTACATAACATCCAGGTGCTGGGCAGTCATATAGGACTCAACCTGAATGCTGCGGTGTGGTTCTGGATAGCAAAGAAATTATCTGACGGTTAATCACCGACCCGCAGCCACACCGACATGAGGGCCACTGTTGGCGCAATCGCTTATGAGTATGGCGCCGAATCCCATGTGGTGTTGCGGCTGATCTAGTACCATTCCCGGGTTTACGCTACGCAACAGGGACCATCCCACATGACGACACTGCCCGCAACCACAGACCTGATCCTGGAGCCACAAGGCAGCGTATTGACCATCTGGTTCAACCGACCCGCAGCGAAGAACGCCCTGTCTGCTGAAATGGTGGACGAATTGAGCGCCGTGCTCGACGCCATTTGCGACGATCGCAGCCTGCGCACCATCATATTGCGTGGCAAGGATGGCTTCTTCTGTGCTGGCGGCGATATCAAGGGCTTCAAGTCCGGACTGCAGGGCGGCGAACCCACCGAGGAAGATGTAGCACGCGGCAACCGCACATTTGGCAACTTGATGATCAAGCTGAACGAACAACCCCAGACGGTCATCATCCTCGTGGAAGGAGCCGCTATCGGCGGTGGCCTGGGCCTGGCCTGTGTGGGCGATATAACAATTGTTACGCGGGACGCGCGCTTCCGCTTGAGCGAAACCAGCCTGGGTATTCCTCCGGCCCAGATAGCGCCTTTTGTGACTGAAAGAGTGGGACTAACCCAGGCGCGGCGCCTGATGCTAACCGGTGCCCGCTTCAAAGGTGAAGAAGCCGTACAATATGGTATTGGCCACATCCTCGCCGAGGATACCGCTGACATGGAAACTAAATGTGCTGAAGTACTGCAGCAAATCGCACTGTGCGCCCCGACTGCCAACGCTATTACCAAAGGTATCGTGTTCGAGGCCACGCGGCGACCGCGCGCCGAAGCGCTGGATTTTGCGTCCCGGGGTTTTGCCACCTGCATGCTCAGTGACGAGGGCCGCGAGGGCGTGTCCGCCTTCGTAGAGAAGCGCAAACCCAAGTGGGCCGATGAATAAGCTGAGCACGTTCCAATAACAGGATTTAGCAACAGAGCGTCATAGCAAAAGCACAACAAAGGGCAGAACATGATCGGCAAAGAACGTTATCCCCACCTCTTTTCACCCCTGGACCTGGGTTTCACTACCCTCAAGAACCGGGCCATCATGGGTTCCATGCACACCGGACTGGAAGAGGCTGACAACGGCTTTGAGCGTATGGCCGCATATTTTGCCGAACGCGCCCGGGGTGGTGTAGGCATGATTATCACTGGCGGTATCTCACCCAATGAAGAGGGTGGTCACGGCGCCAAGCTGGCCACGGCGGAGGAAGCTGCCCAGCACCGTGTCATCACCGAGGCGGTGCACGACGCCGATCCCGAGGTGAAAATCTGTATGCAAATCCTGCATGCCGGCCCCCTGGCACCTACAGACAAATGTGTGGCGCCATCCCCGGTAAAATCACGTATCACCCCGCTCACACCGAACGAGCTGGACGAATCTGGCATCGAAAAACAACTGGGGGATTTTGCCAACTGTGCCAGACGCGCCCAAGAAGCCGGCTACGACGGCGTCGAGATCATTGGCTCCGCCGGCTATTTACTCAGCACTTTCCTGGTGGCAAAAACGAACCACCGCACTGACAGCTGGGGCGGAAACTACGAGAACAGAATGCGTTTTCCGGTGGCAGTGGTGCGCCGCATTCGCGCCGCAGTAGGACAGGACTTTATCGTCATCTTTCGCATTGCCGCCATGGACATGTTGCAAGGCGGCATGTCCTGGGAAGAGGTCGTACTGCTGGGGCAAGCAGTGGAGCAGGCTGGGGCCAACATAATCAGCACCCACTTCACCTGGCACGAATCAGCGGTACCGACCATTTCTACCCGGGTACCAAGAGCGGCGTTCGCCAGTGTCACCGGGCGACTGAGCAAAGAACTGGGGATCCCCACCATCACCAGTAATCGCATCAATATGCCCGCTGTGGCGGAAACCGTATTGACCGAGGGCCACGCTGACCTGGTATCCATGGCCAGGCCAATGCTGGCAGATGCGGAATTTGTGAATAAGGCACTGCAGGGGCGCGAAGACGAAATCAACACCTGTATCGCCTGCAACCAGGCCTGCCTGGATCACACCTTTACCGGCCAAGAGGTCAGCTGCCTGGTCAACCCGCGCGCCTGTCATGAGACCCTGCTGAATTATAACGAGACCGACAACCGCAAACGTATTGCGGTGGTGGGTGCCGGTCCAGCGGGTCTGGGTTACGCCACGGTCGCCGCTCAGCGCGGCCATACAGTCAGTCTGTTTGACAGCGCCAGCGAGATCGGCGGTCAATTCAACCTGGCCAAACGCGTGCCGGGTAAAGAGGAGTTCTACGAGACCTTGCGCTACTACGCTCGCATGATCGAAGTACTGGACATAGAACTGCAACTGAACACCCGGGTCACCGCAGCACAACTCGAGCATGGTAACTACGACGAGATCGTGATTGCCACTGGTATCAAGCCGCGGATGCCTGAGCTGGAGGGTATAGACCATCCCAGCGTGGTCAGTTATATCGACGTCATTCGCGGCAATGTCCCGGTGGGCCACAAGGTCGCCATCCTGGGTGCTGGCGGTATCGGCTTCGATGTGGCGGAGCTGATTATGCACAAGGGCATCTCCGCTGCCATGGATCGCGACGTGTTCGCCCGGGAGTGGGGCGTGGACTTCGACAACCATCCCCGTGGCGGTGTCACCGGCGTAGAACCAAGCGTGGAGAAAGCGGATCGTGAGGTCTACCTGCTGCAGCGCAAAGCCACGCCTGTAGGTCGTGGACTGGGCAAGACCACTGGTTGGACCCACCGCATTTCCCTGGCTCGGCGCAACGTAAAGATGCTAAATGCCGTTGAGTACCTGAAGATCGATGACCACGGCCTGCATATTGCCATAGACAACAAACCACAGGTACTGGATGTGGATACGGTCATCGTATGCGCCGGGCAACTGCCCTTGCGCACCCTGTTCGATGAATTGCACGACAGTGGTCTCAACGTGAGTCTGGTGGGCGGCGCTTACGAGGCGGGAGAACTGGACGCCAAGCGCGCTATCAACCAGGCCAGTTATATGGCTGCTGCGATCTAACGCCCGGCACAGGTAATTCCAGGCACACCATAACGGTGCAAGCAAGCACCACGAGTTAGCAAGGGATGTAATGACGATGGATGAGAAGCGAACTCCGGTACTGATTGGCTGCGGACAAATCACCGACCGGGTGAATCCAGCTGAGGGAAAAACCCCGGTAAGCCTGATGGCACTGGCCGCACAACTGGCTGCAGAGGATGCCGGTCCCGGCGCTGCGTTGTTAAATGCTATTGATGCCATGGTGGCTGTTGGTCTGGTGGTGGACAGCCCCGAAGCTGCGAACGGCGCCGCGGGTATGTACAGAAATGTGCCGCAAACCGTGTGCAATTTGCTGTGTATCGACCCTCCGCAAAAACGCTATACACACCCCGGTGGCAACACGCCACAGATGCTGGTTAACCACTACGCGCAACAGATAGCCCAGGGCAAGGCCAATGCAGTATTGCTAACCGGCGCTGAGGCTCTGGCATCCATGATAGGCCGCCTCAAACAGGGCCTGTCTATACAGGACTGGAGTGATGACCCCGGCACCGATCCCACTATGATTGGCGATGGCCGACCTGCAGCATCTGATCATGAGATGAGTTACGGTATCCAAACGCCCGCCAATACCTACCCACTATTTGAAAACGCATTGCGTGGCAAATACGGCTGGACGCTGGCAGAGCACCAGCTGAACCTGGGTGAGCTGTATCAGCGTTTCAACCAGGTGGCCGCTGGCAATCCCCTGTCCTGGTTTCCCAAACCGCGTGATGCGCGAGAAATATCCAGTCCCTCAGATGATAATCGTTTTGTCGGCTATCCCTATACCAAGTATCTGAACGCGGTAATCCAGGTCAATCAGGGAGCGTCTGTAATCATGACATCAGTGGCACAGGCCAGGGAACTGGGCGTTGCATCACACCGTATGGTTTATCTGCATGGCTGTGCGGACGCTATCGATACATGGAACGTTACACAGCGGGCCAATTATCACTCCTCGCCAGCTATTCGCCACATGGGTGAGCATGCCTTCGCTATGGCGGATAAGACCGTGGCAGACATGGATTTCCTTGATATCTACAGCTGCTTTCCCTCTGCGGTGCAGATCGCCTGCGACGAATTAGGTATCGCTCACGACGACCCGCGCGGCCTCACTGTAACGGGCGGATTGCCATATTTTGGTGGGGCGGGTAATAATTACGCGATGCACTCTATTGCCACCATGATGCAACGACTGCGCGATAAGCCCGGCAGTTTTGGCATGCTCAACGCTTTAGGCTGGTTTATAACCAAGCATGCGCTGGGCATTTATTCCACCACACCGGTCAGTGAGCCTCGGCAATTTAATCCTTCCGACGCCTACGAAGATAGGCCAACGCAGGGTGCGTACCCTTCATTTACAGAAACTCCCCAGGGTAGCGCGACCATCGAAACCTATACCGTGTTACACGGGCGCAAAGGCCCGGAGCGTGGACTGGTCGTCGGCCGGCTTAGCGACGGCACTCGCTTTTTGGCGGACACACCCAACGATCCCCTATTGCTGCGCAAGCTGACCCAGGTAGATGCGCTGGGCATGCCAGGTATTGTCTCTTGTGAGCAGGGAAGGAATCTATTTCTCCCGGTGTTTGCAGATTAGCCCGCTATCGGCAGGGCATTACGCGCCTGCACCTCTGCCATAATCTCTCTGTGCCTGAGAGCAGTCAGGGGATAACGACTGGAGATAACTACCGTAGCGCTAAATAGTACAAAAAGCACAGGGCCAGATAAAATCGCCAGACTCAGCACTGCCTCTGCGGGCACATTTTCCGGAGTAGCGGCACGCGGAAAATCGATTATATCCAGGCCCACCCCCGCAAAGAAACTACCCAGACCATAGCTCGCTTTAGTGGCGAAGGAACGCGCTGCGAAAAACAAGCCCTCTTCCCGTCGGCCTGAATTAAGTTCATGTTCGTCGATAACATCAGACAACATGGAATCCAGCAGGATGATATAAGCGATAAAGAAGATCTGGGATATACCATTCACGCTGAAAATGAAGGCAAACCTGGCGGTGATACTCATGCTTTCCAACAGACCTGAGAAATACAGGAACTGGGGGGAAAAAGCGAAAACACCACCGGTGACAATACACAGGGCCAGCGCATTTTTTTTATCAAACCGGCGCGACAGCGTCTGCGCTACCCAGGAAGCAAAGATGATCCCGACTACCACCGACCCCGCCAGCCCCGCCAGATGCTCAGGCTTGAACTCGAAAACGTAAGTGGCTACATAGACCAACAATGTGGCAATAACCCCGGCCAGCGTATTGAAGACCAAAACAGAAATAAACAATATGCGAAAGGAGTGCTGCTTGAGTGTCTTGAACACATCGATAAACGCCCACAACGCACTGCCCTGATTGACATCGGCACTGGGTTTACTCAAATTCGGTATTGCGCTGCGGGTGCCAAACACGGATAACAACATGGCACTTGTCCCCATTACAGCGCAAAAAATGCCAAAGTTTGGATAGCTTGCCCTGTTCAGCATGCCATTGCTGTAGGCCTCGGTCGGCGGAAAGAACACGGCAAAGCCGATAACACTGGTCAACAGAACTCCGGCGTAGGTAAAAAACACCCGATAACCGATCAATGATGTGCGCGCATGGTAGTCACTCACCAGTTCGGCCCCCAGCGACAGGTGCGGTACAAAAAACAGGGTGAGCATTAGACGCACGGCAATGGCGCCGCCCAACATCCAACTGAACAGCCCCATTTCGGTGAGTCCGGTAGGCGGGCTAAACAAGGCCACAATGGCCAGGCCAAAAGGAATTGCTCCGGCCAGCATGAAGGGATGTCGCCTACCCCACCGGGAGTGGAAGCGATCCGATAATTGGCCCACCATGGGGTCAGTGACGGCATCGACTAACAGTGCCAACAAGGCCGCCGTCCCGGCCAGGCTGCCGGATAAACCAAGCACCTGGTTGTAGTAAAAAAACAAAAAAGTACTGAAGGAGGCCTGCTTTACGCCGTCGGACAACTGACCCACGCCGTAACTTAACTTGGTGATCAGTTTCACGTCAGGTTGCTCCACATAGGCTTAAACAGAAGGGTATTACGCACCTGCAGGCGCCGCGTGTTGATGATTGATTGAGGTGCCGCTATCCACCGGAATAATAGCGCCATGCGTATAGGCTCCTGCACGGGAGCACAGGTAAACCGCTATCGCGGCCATTTCCTGGGCTTTGCGTGCGCTGATGTATACCCGCGCACCTGCCTGCAGCAATCCCTGACTGATCATGTAACCGATACCGCGGGAACCACCCGTGACCAGTGCGACCTTGCCCTGTAGTGAAAACAGGTGCTGGATATCGAGGCTGTTGTCAGGCATGCAATTTCTCCTTGCCAGCACCGGCTTGCAAGTAGTCTATAACAGTTTTCGCGCTGTCAGGATTGAATCGGCCCGCGGCCACCTGCGCAGCCAGTATCGCCAGGAATGCAGTCGTCCCCAGCTGCGCCAGGATCGCAAAGGGTC
>JBALVO010000012.1:13743-16488 GCA_036961445.1 Halioglobus sp. | reverse complement strand
GCCAGTATCGCCAGGAATGCAGTCGTCCCCAGCTGCGCCAGGATCGCAAAGGGTCCGGCCTCCAGATAGGTCCCAGTCATCCAGGCTCGATCAATATCATTTGGCTCGGCTACATCGTGAGCCGCGACCAGCACAGCGTTGCCAACGACAGCGGTGATCAGCGCGCTATAGCTGGCGGTATCATTCGCAGCGTCGTCAAGGAAGTCTGCGTGCTGGTAGCCGGGATCGGGATACTGGTAAAAACCCCGGGCCGACTTCATGCCCAGCTCTCCCGCGTCTATAAACGGCTGCAGCAGAGCCAGAATTTTCGAGCGCCGATCTGCCGTAGCCGGGTCTTCTTCGCGGTACTGCCAGGTGTCGTAGATCAGGTTGAGTCCAAACAGATCTATCATCCCGAAGGGCCCCATGGGAGCGTTACAATGACGCATCCAGGCACGATCAACCTCTTGTATCGTTGCAGCCCCTTCGCTGACCATTAACATTGCGGCACCCAACAAAGGGCCAAGCATCGCGTTGAGTATATATCCCGGATACTCTTTTTTAAGTAATAAAGGGACACCACCGGTACTGAGCACATACCGGTTCAGGATTTCTATAGTGGCGGCACTGGTGCGCGGTCCGCCGACGATATCCACCAGTGGCGAGCCCAGATGTGAGTGCAGCGCAGCAAAACGATCGCCGCGGCCCACGACATCTTCTATGTCCGATACCAGCAACATGGAAGAGTTGGTGGTCAAAATGGTGCTACCGGGACAGACCTGGTCCAGCTCCTGATGAACTGCACGTTTGATATCCAGCCGCTCGACTATCGATTCGCTAACAAGATCCGCATTGGCCGTGGCCTGCTCCAGGTTCGCTGCAAACGATATGCGCTGCACGGCCTGTGAGATAGCGTCTTGCGTGCAGTAGCTGTGGGCAACCAGCATGGCGGAAAATTCTTCATGTCGCTCTGGTGCCTGGTCCAGTGTGTCTTTATCGATATCGTACAACACCACATCATAGCCCGAGACGGCCGCTACGATGGAGTTGTAACAGCCCATAGTTCCGGCCCCAACAAAGCAGACGGTTTGTATTTCTTCGATACGCATGGTGTGACTCCGATGAGGCCTTGATACTGCTGTGACGCAGTTATCGAATAGTCCGGGGAAGATTGTCCGGCAAGATAAGGTTAGTACTGCCCTTTGCCACTAAAGCGGGCAAGTAACCCAGCACCGGGAGGTCGGCCAGCGCATTCACGATATGAAACTGCGTGGGATTTTGCTCCCAGGTCAGGTGATTCCAGTCCACCGCGCCCTGCCCAATGCGTGTTTCACTAAGTGTTGTTGCTGACGGAAATACGGTGGCCTCGCTAACACTTTGCCCAAAGCCACTGACGCCGGGGAAATAACGCCAGGCCATAGGCGTATCCTTGCCCTCACTTGCCTTGCCATAGGCGTCGACTTCATCGGGGGTCGGCTCGCGCAAGTCGCTGACAGACATGTCCATGATCTTGTGACCGAAGTGACTGGCGTTGGTGTGCCACTCGTCGGCAATAACGCTGTGATCCTGGATGTCCGCGTAAATCTTGGGGATGCCCTGCAGTTCGCGTCCGGTCAGTATGGGGTCGGTCAGGTTCTCCCACATTACCAGCGTAAAATTGCCTTCCAGCTGTTCCTGTTCGCCGTTAAAAACAGCCGCCGCACTGACCGCAATCAGGTTGTAGCCGTGGCCCGCTAACCAGTCCACACCCTTGTTACAGGCGTAGGTTACGGTCACCACCGCATTGTCAGCGACCGTATAGGGTGCCGGCAGGTAGGCAGCCAGCTTGTCCCTGTCGGTGAGAAAAGGCACGACCATCATGGTCACATCCCGGTACCAACCGCTGGTTTTGGGCGAAAACGGTCGCGGTCCAAAATGGGCGGGCATCATGTAGCTACTGTTGGGGTCAAACTTGAACACGGCTCTCTCCTGAAATTACTGTAACGGGCTATATCGCTGCACCTAGAACCAGTCCGGGGACATCTGGTAAGTGGTGTCATCCAGCGCCAACAGAAGGCGCGCCCAGGCCTCGATCTCTGGCAGTTCAAAGCGGAAAAAATATTGCATGGCCTGCAGCTTGCCACGATAGAAGTTCTCATCCGCGGTGTGTGGAGACCGCGCCAACCCCTGGGTGGCCACTATGCCCTGCTTCAACCACAGCCATGCCAGCACCACGTTGCCGAACAGGTCCAGGTACTTCACTGAATTGGCCAGTACCAGGTCGATGTTCCTGTCGAGCATGGAGCCCAGCAAAAATTCGGTCACCCGCTTCAAGGTCACAATAGCCGTTGTCAGTTCTCCCGCAAAGTCTGCCAACTGCGGCAGCTCGCTGGCGCTGGCAATGGTTGACTCCATCTCGGCGATACACGCCAGGTAACCGCCCAGGTTATTCTGTGGCACTTTACGCGCTAGCAGATCCAGCGACTGGATTCCGGTAGTACCCTCGTGGATGGGGTTAAGGCGGTTGTCACGGTACATCATCTCCACCGGGTGTTCGTTGACATAGCCTGAGCCACCAAGCACCTGGATAGCGAAAGAGTTAGCCTTGGGGCCGTACTCTGAAGGCCAGCTTTTGATAATTGGTGTCAGGAAATCCAGCAACTGATGCGCACTGTCACGCTCTTCTTTGGTTTGAGCCGTTTTTTCATCATCTGCCAACTTCGTGCCCAGCAGGCACAGTGCATAGGCACCCTCAGCATAGGCTTTTTGTGCTAACAACATGCGCCG
>JBALVO010000012.1:0-13643 GCA_036961445.1 Halioglobus sp. | reverse complement strand
TTCTCGTTCAACTCATGGTCGCCGCCGGAAATCCATATTTTGTTGCCGCTGATACGGTAGGTCCCATCGGCAGCCAGTTCAGCAGTGGTGGTCAAGTCCGCCAGACTCGACCCCGCGCCCGGCTCACTCATGGCCATGGTGCCGGCGAAGCGACCACTGCGCATGGGCTCTACCCATTTTTTCTTCTGCGCTGCGGTGCCGTGGGCTGCAATCAGATTGGCATTGGCATTGGTCAGGCCGATATAACCCATGGTGGTGCTGGCAGCGGCACTCAGGTAAGCGCCAGATACCGCCGCCACCAGGGCCGGCAACTGCATACCGCCGAGTTCATAGTCAGCGCCCGGCGATGCCAGTCCCGCCTCTATCACTGCATCCAGTGCCACCTTGATCTCAGGGATCATCTGCACTTTCTTGCCATCAAAAGTAGGCTGGTGAGTATCCACTTTCTGGCGGATAGGCAGAAAATACTTTTCAGCTACAGTGCGAGATATAGTGATGGCCGCATCGAAGGTTTCGCGGTTGTGATCGACATAGCGCTCACGGGTGGTAAGGGATTCGGCGTCAAATAGTTCATAGAGCATGAACTCCAGGTCACGCTGGTCCAGAAGGGGGGCTGCCACGGTTAAACCTCAATATGTATATGTGAGGTCGTAGCCTACCAACAGGCTAAATCAAACACCTGTCACACAGGTGACTAGTCAATCAAAAGGCACCACTTCGTTTTCCAGGCCAGCGATGTCCTTGACCAGCAGGTGGTCTCCCCGGGTCTCCACAAACCCCAGTTTGTCCCAGTCACGAAAAATACGGTTAACCCGCTGGCGCGAGCCCATGGATAGCCGCGCGAAGTCGTTCTGACTCATTTTGATGTCTATCAACACACCATCGCTCACCACCTGTCCATGTTCTGACAGCAAGCCCAGCACCCGTCCCGCAACCCGGGCCCGCAAGGGGTAGAACAACATACCCTCAAGAATCACATACAGACCCCGGGTATTGACCCACTCCTGATGAAACAGGTTCCGATACATCTCGGGCCAGACTTCCCCCACGTCAAGAACAGTCTGGCGGGGAATCATCAGAATGTCAGAGGGCACCAGCACACGGACACCCAGGATCTGGGGCGCATCTCTATCCAATGTCTGCTCTCCCAGCCAGGCACCCTGCTCCCAGTCATCAAGCGCAAATTCCTGACCCATGGTGCTGGCCTTGAAGATTCGCAAGCGACCGGACAGCACACTGTAAATATCTGTGGTTTTCTGTCCTTCCGTCCAGAGAAAACTGTTCCCCGGGAAGCGTTTAATAGTGGCCGCAGCTGCAAGTTTATCCACGCACTCTGCTGCAGCGCCCTTAAACCACGGCGAACTCGCAATGATCTCCCGGCAATCGTAGCCAGTTGTCATAGTGCAACCTCGTCGCTGGGGCCCAGCGCCACACTGTAGGCAAAGAACAGGCCCTCATTGGTCTTGCCAATGGCGGGGTCGGGCGTCCAGGCCACCGGATCGATCGGTGCAGGCAACATCACCCAAAATGCGGCCCCTAGAAAAATCACGCCAACCACAGCCAACAACCAGTGCATAGAATCGTTCCATCATCAGACAAGGCCCTAAGCTAAACGGACTTCAGGTAGTATGCAAATGGTGTCACCATGGCGACAACCTTAAATGGATAATTGTTGATATATTGTCCGGTTACCTAACGCAGTTAACTGGCCCGGCGACTTGTGGCCAGTGGAAACCAACTCATGCCAGAAAAATATATTCGTGCCAACAATATACGCCTTGCCTATGAAGAGTTTGGCGCTCAGGAAAACCCTGTAATCGTCCTGATGATGGGCCTGGGTACGCAAATGATCGGTTGGCCTATAGCGCTGTGTGAAGGTCTGGCTGACCGGGGTTTTCGAGTGATTCGTTTCGATAATCGCGATATCGGCTTATCAGAAAAAATGGAGAATGCCCATATCCCGCAGGCGGCAAGCCTGATGTTGCGCTCGAAACTGCGGCTGCCAATTGATGTCCCCTACACCCTGACAGATATGGCCAAGGATATGGTGGGGCTGCTCGATGCCCTGGATATCAGGCAGGCACACCTGGTTGGCGCCTCAATGGGCGGCATGATAGGACAGATAGTGGCGGCAAAATTTGGTGAGCGCTTGCTGTCTTTCACGTCCATTATGTCCAGCAGCGGCAATCCGAGGATTCCCCTGGCCAAACCGGAAGTTGTACTGAGCATGGCCAAACGGTCCCTGGGCATAGAAAAAGTGAGCCTGGAAAACACTATGGCTTTCTGGCGCAAGATCGGCAGTCCGGGCTACCAACCCAGTGATGAAGTTTTAAAGGCGAAAATTCTGAATAGCTATCACCGCAGCAATTACCCCCAGGGCTATGCCCGACATATGGCAGCGGTGTTAGCCAATGGTAGCCGGGTGAAACTGCTGAAGAAGATAACAACGCCTACATTGGTGATTCACGGCCGCGACGACGCGCTGGTTTCGGTGGAAGGCGGCATAGATACCGCACGGCATATTAGCGGCGCAAAGCTCGAAATATTCGATGGCATGGGACACGATTTACCTGCCGCCCTACTACCGAGATTTACTGATTTGATAGTCGCCCACGCAGAACAGAATCAACGGTGGCATGGCCAGCCGGGGTAGCCTTCTGACCAGTTTTGCTGCTATTCGGGCATATGTGGATCATCGTCCTCTTCACGCAGGTTCTCGCCATTTTGCGGCAAATCCAACAGCATGCGCTGCAACTCTTTTGCGTGTGACAGCTCTTCATCGGCAAACTGGCCGGCTATGCGTGCCGTGTCGGCATCAATGCTGTCAGCCGCAGCTTGCCGGTAATAAGCCTCTGCAGCGCGCTCGTTATCCAGTGCCAGGGTCATCGCCTGCCGCAAGCTCATACGATAGTGCATCGCCTCATAACTGGTGGTTTCCGGAGGCTCCGCCCCGGGCCAGTCAAACTCCCAGGCCTTGAGCTGCGGCAAGATCATGCCTTTAGCAAGAGCGGCCACCTCTGCCAGATGATGCTCGGCCTCGTCCGCCATACGCTGGAAAAATTCGGCCACCTGCAGGTTGTGATGGCCCGTCATGGAATCAGCCAGTTCCTCGTAGCGCTCTCTGGCTTCTCCTTCCAGCTCCACTGAGTGGGCAAGAAATTGTGCAAGTTCTGTATTGGACATACTCATACCCTGAAGGACATAACCAGTTGATCAAGCGCACCTGTAACAACCGTATTCGCGGCTGCAGGGGGCCAGGTGTCACGCGGCTCGCTATACAATAGACCGGTCTGGAAACCGTCCTCATGCAGGAACAATTTGGCCGCCTCGTCGGCATGGACCAGGGCCGGTTCTTCACGCTCGTGAACAATCGCCTTCCAATCAGTTTGCTCCGGGCAGAACGTGATGCACTGGGACATAATGTGAAGAAAACTGAACCCCGGGAATTCAATAGCATCCGCGATCAGCTTCGCGATCTGGTTAGGGTTGCCTGAATAGCCCCGGGCGATCCAGGGTGCGCCTGCTGCCAGGGCCAGTGCCGCCGGCTTGAAAGGACGCACGCCCGGTCCGTGAGGGGTCAATTTACTATGATCCCAATCGATCGGGGTGGTGGGGGATGCCTGTCCTTTAGTCATGCCGTAGACCTCGTTGTCCATGGCGATATACGTCATGTTCACGTTGCGCCTGCAGGCGTGAATAAAGTGATTGCCACCGATAGAGAAGCCATCCCCATCACCGCCCATTGCGATTACGGTGAGGTCCGGCCTGGCGACCTTCAGCCCCTGGGCAATCGCCAGCCCACGACCGTGAACCCCGTGAAAACCATAACTGTCCACATAGGCCGGCAGACGCGAGGAACAACCAATCCCGGACACCATGACCGTGTCGTCCTTGCTTATCGCCAGAGCCGCCATGGCCTTGGTAATGGCATTAAACACAGAGAAGTGTCCGCAACCAGGACACCAGATAGGTTTGACGGCTGACTTGTAATCCTTGGCCTTGAGTTTGATAGTGTCCATCATGCCCCACATACCTCCATCACTTGTTGCGCGATAATCTCCGGGCTCAGCGGCACTGGTCCCGCCATGGCATAGCTGTGTACCTGTTGCTGGAAATCCATATGTCCTCGCAAGTAATGAAACAGCTGCCTACTGTGATTTTGCTCCACCACCACCAGCTGTTCACAGCCCAGCAAGGCCTCGGTCAAAGCCTGTGTTTGCAGTGGTGCCAACAACCGCAGGCTGATAACACGGGCAGCCACGCCACGTTCTGCCAGGATAGCCGCCGCCTCGGTCACCGGCGCTGCGGTGGAGCCGAAACTGACGATGGCCACAGAGCCACTACCGCCGGTCACCGCCCAGTCTTGCCCAAAATCGAAATCAACCAGCTTGCCCGCGCGCTTATCCAGCTGCAACTGGTGGTCGGACTGCCTGGCCGACGGTGTGCCCTTTTCATTGTGCTCCAATCCATCGGCAGTAAAGCGCTGATCCGCATCACCCGGTGAGGCCAGGGTGGAAATACCCGAGGACGTGAGTTTGTAGCGCAAGTAGTCGCCATCTACTGCGCCAGAAGACGCTGCGGCCATCTCGCCACAACGCCGGGGCTCGGAGACGACGGCGGTGGACTGACCAATAAACTGGTCCGACAAGACAATTGCTGCGGTTTGTAGTTGCTGCGCCAACTGTACCGCCCACCCTGTAGTAAATACGCAATCGGCGATATCCAGGGCCGCCAATACCAGATGCGGAGCATCGCCGTGCAGGCCATACAGGGCTATATTCAGGTCACTTTGTTCTGACTTGGTCGGAATGCCGGTGGACGGCCCGCCACGCATTACGTTGAACACTGTGACCGGTGTCTCACTGGCCACCGCCAGGCCGATACTCTCGGTCATTAGCGCCAGGCCCGGACCTGATGTGGCGGTGAACGCCGGCACCCCGCCAAAAGCGGCACCTATGGTCATATTAATGGCAGCCAGCTCATCTTCTGCCTGCACCAGCTGCCCACCCACTTTTTCCAGTCCACCTGCCATCCACTCCAGTACATCCGACGCCGGGGTGATGGGATAAGCCGCCACAAAACGAATACCGGCCTGCAATGCACCGAGACCGGCCGCCTGATTGCCGCTGAGGTACCACAGTTCAGTTCCGCCTTGAGAGGGCACCTGCAACTGACAGTCGAGGGGCTCGTTGACACCGCGTTCGATGCACGCGGCAGCCGCCGCGCGATAGGCCTGGGGTTTAGCCGACAGTTTTTTCTCTGCCAGTTCAGACAGATGCCCAGCAGACAGCCCCAACAAGCCACCCAATAATCCCAGGGCCAGCATATTGACCCTGCCGTGGGGGTGTGCCGCCGCCGCCAGCTCGGCCAACGGCAGCCGCAGGACATTAGGCTCTGCGGCCATGATAGCGCCAGGCAGTTCGGCATCGCGCTCACACAATACCCAACCGCCGCGTCGCAGGGTTATCTCGTCTTCAAAACGGGTGAAATTGTCCCAGTCCAGGGCTACCACGACATCGTATTCCACAGCGGCAGTGTAGTGCTCACTCTCGGTCAACTTGAGCAGGGCCGCCGACTCCCCACCGCGGATCTGGGGACCGTAGGCCTTGCGCAATAATCCCCGGCCACCCTGTCTGGCCCAGGCCTGCAGCAGCAATTCGCCGCAGGATATTACGCCGGCACCGCCGGCTCCAGTGATAGCAATAGCTAGCTGTTTTGCACTCATAAAAAAATCACCAAGCGTTGAAGTTTTCCAGCATAGCGTTATAAACAGAATACGGCAGCCACCCTCGGCAGTTAATTGCCCGTTGTTTGCGCTACCTCAATAGATCGCACTGATTTGTGTACCGGTTCAATCCTGGCCAATACGCAGTTATGCTGGGACGAGTCAGCACCGGAGACCATGATGCACAACCTGATCACCTTAATACTCTGCACCCTTTTTAGCGTGTCATCTACTGCGGCAACCCGTGCCGATCCAGCCCCGGAGGCGTTAGAAATCATCCAGGAGCTAGGTCTGCAGGAGGCGGCAACACCCATTGACCAACATCCGCGCTGGCAACCACAGCGCGTGGTTGTCAGCCTGCCCGCCAGCCTGTCGGCACGATTACCGGGACTGGAGCCACAACTGCTTGCAACCGCGGCCGGCGTAGAGTTGATAATAGATCGCTCAGAAGATTTTAGTCTCAGCGCCGAGGTACTGGCCGCAGCCGATGCGATTATCGGCCTATGCTCGCCGGCTACCATGGACAATGCGTCAGCGCGCTTGCTGTGGCTGCACAACTTTACCGTGGGTATGGACCGCTGTGCCGGCTTGCCGGAGGCGCAATTCGAGGACCGGGTGTTCAGCAATAACAAGCGACTGTCAGGACCGGCGATTGCCGAACACAGTATCGCCATGCTGCTGTCACTGGCACGAGGGCTCCCCGCGTATCAACGCGCGCAGGCGAACAGCACGTGGGATCGGGCGCTGGCAGCCAGAGTCCAATTTGGCGAGGTAAAAGGCAAAACCCTGCTGGTGGTCGGACTGGGCGGCATCGGCACCCAGATCGCCTGGCGCGCCCACGGCCTGGGCATGCGGGTTATTGCCACGCGCAATTCCTCACACGATGGCCCCGACTACGTCGAATATGTTGGTTTGTCGAATGAGCTCTTCACGCTGGCCGCCAAGGCCGATGTGGTGATCAGTACCCTACCGCTCACCAGCAAGACCACCGGCCTGTTCGATCAGGCGTTCTTCAGGACAATCAAACCCGGCGCGATATTCATCAGCGTTGGCCGCGGTAAAAGCACCGTCACCAGCGATCTGGCCACCGCGCTGGAATCAGGCCACTTGTACGGCGCGGGTCTGGATGTAACCGACCCTGAGCCATTAGAGGCGCAGAGCCCGTTGTGGCAGATGGACAACGTAATCATCACACCCCATGTATCCGCAGCAGGGCAGGACAGTCTGCGGCGCACCGCAATCATCACCGTAGAAAACCTGCGGCGCTACCTTGCTGGCGAACCCCTACTGAATATCGTCGACTTGCGCGCCGGTTACTGAGTCTCCGGCTTACGCCGCACGCAGGGCTCGACCCAGCGGGCGGCTGCCCAGGGCTGGCGTCAGCGCACCATCGCGCCACACGGGTTCGCCGTTGATCAGCACGCAGCTCACCACGCCATCGGAACGATTCACCATCTGGTCGTGCTGGAACAACTCACGATAGTGCAGCTGACGTGAAGCGTTGCTGTCCCAGGTCTTGAGTACCTCCGGATCCAGCAACACTATATCGGCCTGTGCACCGATTTCCAGGCTGCCAACATCAAGGCCAAAAAATGCGGCTGGCTCTCGCGTGAGCCGCTTCACCATGGTACTGACCGTTTGCAGCGACTGCTGCTGCGCCAGTTTCAGGGACATCAGGTTGCCATCAAAAAAGGCCATGTTGGTAATATGTGCCCCGGAATCGTTGAAGCCGGGCATCGTATTCTTATGCAGCAGCAAATCCAGCGTTGCACGATTACCGGCGTTGCCGACATCAACCCAGAAGCGGAACTTTTTGTCGTAGGCGCGCATCAGCTGCAGCATAAAGCCAGCATCGTCCTGTATGGGGTTGGGGAACTGCTCAAAGGCCTCACGCTCCGCCTCTGACCTGGCCTCGCCAACAGTGCCGCGCTGGAAACGCTCCAGACGGTCATAGACCGCTTGCATACTCTCCCCATCCCACTCCGCCAGCGGCGCACCATCGAAGATCATCAGGCGCAGATCGCGCACCACCAGATTGTCCGGCGCACCCAGCTTGGTCTTGAGGTGCGCGAGGTTGCGACCGCGACGCCCATGATGCCAATCACGCCGAAACCGCGCGATAAACTCCGGGTCGTTGAGCAGGGCCAATCGCCCCGCCACGTCGTCATACTCTTTCGCAATAAGCTGACAGGTGGAGTCCATCTCTTCAAACAAGGGCGATACGATACCGTCCGACCACACCCTGAAATTCGTGCCCAGCGCCTGGAAATGGATGTTGCCCTGCAGCAGACGGCTATTGGCTAGCGTGGCAAAACCCAAAAATGTGCGGTGGATCCTGGGGGCGAGCACAAATTCCATAACTGACAATGCGGACGTTTTGAGGGTCTTACCGAACAAGCGGCCGCTGGTCAGCAGGAAGTACAGAAACGCCTTGGCCTTGTTTTCCAAAATGGGTGTGGTCTGCCACACGCGATTATGTTTACGCACCACCTTGAGCAGCCGCCTCATTTCGCCAAAGCTGGCAAACTGGGTGGGGATACGCTGATCCGTATGGGGCTCATTCGCCAGGTAGTGGAACGGCAAGCCATCGGTACTCATCCCCAGGTAGCCCTGCCCCATGGCCTGCTCCAACAGGTTCTCCATCTGCAGCAGCTCTGCTTCGGTGGGTTCACGAGAGATACTATCGGCAAGGCCCATCACCTCCACGCGCAGCATCGAGTGCGGCACAAAGGCGCCCACATTGGGTCCCAGGTTAATATCGGCAAAATGATCCAGGTAGTCCCCGGAGTTATCCCACTGCACCGCCTCAACACATTTTTCCAAAACGGACTTGGGAATGTTCTCAACCCGGGTAAAACAATCCACTATCGGATTTTGCTCGCCCTCAATCTGTTGTCCAAAACAGGTACCCAGACTGCAATTCCCCACCAGCACGGTGGTGGTGCCATGCCTGACCACTTCCGGCAGCCCCGGGGCCAGGTCGACCTCGAGGTCCAGGTGGGTATGTATATCTAGCAGTCCGGGCATCAGCCAGCAGCCCTGACCATCTATAACGCGCTCAGCCGCTGATTCCGGCAGCGCATCGCCTTTTGCAGCAATGCGTCCGCCCTTGATGGCGATATCCAGTTGCTGCGGCTCAGCTCCGGAGCCATCAAACACCAATGCGTTGCGTATCAGCGTATCCCAGGTCGTCGCCATTCACCCTCTCCCCGATTCAAATGTAGAGCGCTGGATATTATCCTGTCAGCGGTGCATGATCCATGTTCTTTAAAACTGCGTAACGATAGCAACACCCTCCTTTCGAGCATGCCCGAGACCCAAGAGACTGGCGAATGAGTGCAATACCCTTCGATAACAGCTACGCGCGCCTGCCGGAGACGTTTTTTTCCCGGCTGCAGCCCACCGCCGTGCCCACGCCGGGCCAGATCCGGGTCAATCGTGTGTTGGCCGAGCAGCTAGGTATTGATCCGGACTGGTTGGCGTCTGCGGCGGGTACGCGGATGGTAGCGGGCAACGAGCTGCCCGCCGGAGCCGATCCCATAGCAACGGTCTACGCCGGACACCAGTTTGGTAGCTACAACCCGCAACTGGGTGACGGACGGGCCATTCTGCTAGGTGAGGTTCTGGACCAAAATAACAGGCGCTACGATATTCAACTAAAAGGTTCTGGACGCACACCCTATTCCCGTGGCGGGGACGGACGATCTCCACTGGGGCCGGTACTGCGTGAGTACATCGTCAGTGAGGCCATGCATCAACTGGGCGTACCCACCACTCGCGCACTGGCTGCGGCGACAACTGGAGAGCAGGTAGCGCGCGACCAGTTCCTGCCCGGGGCAGTACTGGCGCGGGTCGCCAGTAGCCATATTCGCATCGGCACGTTCCAGTTTTTTGCGGCGACCGCCGATCTGGATTCATTGCGCCTGCTGTCAAACCACGTCACGGTGCGCCATTACCCGGAAGCATTGGCGACAGACAACCCGACCCTGGCCATGCTGCAGGGCGTGGTGTCCAGACAGGCCCATCTGGTCGCCAATTGGCAATTGCTGGGGTTTATCCACGGGGTAATGAATACGGATAACATGCTGTTATGTGGCGAGACCATCGACTATGGACCCTGTGCCTTTATGGACGAGTTTAACCCCGACCAGGTGTTCAGCTCTATAGACCACGCGGGACGCTACTCCTACCGCAACCAGCCAGCGATTGCTCACTGGAATCTTGCCTGTCTCGCACAGACACTGATACCGTTGCTCGATGATGACAAGGATAAAGCCACTGAAATAGCCCAGGGAGCCATTGACGCCTTCCCCAACCAGTTTCTGCAAGCTCATACGCAGGGCATGGCGCACAAGCTGGGACTCAAGAAGATCGCCGCAGATGACAATGCCCTGGTAGAAGACCTGTTTGAACTAATGGCCGAGCATAAACTCGACTTCACCCTGACATTCAGACGACTGGCAGACCTCAGCGACCAGGCAACCCTGCAAGACAATGGCGTTGGTGACTTGTTCGAAATACCCGACGCCCTGTTACCCTGGCTGGCGCGCTGGCAGAGTCGGGTGGCTGAAGATGCAGTGGACAGCAGTACCAGACAGGCGAGCATGTACCGTGCCAATCCCGCTTTTATTCCGCGCAATCACCTGGTCGAGGAAGCAATCCAGGCGGCCACTAACAATGACGATTTCACGCCGTTTCATCGACTGGCAGACGTATTGGCACATCCGCATCAATACCAGCGCGAATTCGCTCGCTATGCCACAGCCCCGCAAGCCCATCAACTCGTGCGGCAAACGTTTTGTGGCACCTGACAACGATCATCTCCTACCCTGACATATAGACCCTGCTGGAAGGTCGTCTATGTGCCTCCAAACCAGTATAATTGCGCGACTTTGAACCCGCTCATCCACCTGACCTGACGCGCGAGCCCGCTACCTTGAACACAGAATTCCTAGGCAAGACCCTATCCGGACCATTCACCATTCCTTCGGGCATCGTCACCACAGCAACGCCCATTATTCAGTATATATTTGACCATATGCCTGAAGTCGGCGTCGTGACAACCAAGAGTATCGGCCTGGAGCCTCGAGCCGGTTATCGCGAACCGGTGCTGAGCCAATACGCGCCGGGTTGCTTCGTCAACGCTGTTGGCCTGACCAATCCGGGGGCACACGAATCAGCACAACTACTGGCGCAATTGCAGGTGCCCGCAGACCGCTTCCTGCTGACTTCGATTTTCGGTGGTAGCGTTGAGGAGTTTGTAGAGGTCGCAAAGATCCTTGCACCCTTCTCTGACGGGCTGGAATTAAACCTGTCCTGCCCCCACGCAAAAGGCTACGGCATGGCCATGGGCCAGGACCCGGATGTTGTGCGCGAAATAACCGCTGCGGTGAAAGCCGTGGTCGATATACCGGTAGTGCCCAAGCTCACCCCCAACACCCCTGACATTGGCGAAATAGCGGAAGCAGCGATTGCCGGCGGGGCAGACGCCCTGTGTGCCATCAATACCCTGGGGCCGGGCTACACCTCATCCCACGGCCATGCGGTACTCAGTAACGGGGCCGGCGGCATGTCCGGCAAGGGCATACTCCCCATCGGCCTGAAATGCGTACGCGAGATCGCCGCAGCCACCGACTGCCCTATCATCGGCTGTGGCGGTGTTAGCAGCGCCGATGATGTGCGTGCCTATTTTGACGCCGGGGCCTCTATCGTCGGCGTGGGATCATCACTGACTGGTCTTACCACCGATGAAATTGGCGACTATTTTCAGACGCTGGCGGCGGACCTTGCCACGGATCGAAACCGGGCCGAATCCCATATCCGCTACGACATAGACATGAACTTTGCACCGGTAACACTGGTGGAAAACAAGCGCGTCTGCGAGGACATTTGCATTCTCACCTTTGACCGCAAGGTCAATGTACAAGCAGGTGAATTCATTTTCCTGTGGTTGCCCGGCGTAGGCGAGAAACCGTTCTCCGCCCTGACCGATGACCCGTTTTCTCTGGTGGTAATCGATGTAGGAATTTTCACCCACACGCTAATGGACCTGCCCCCGGGCACCGAAGCCTATGTACGCGGGCCACATGGCATACCTGTGTCGCCCGCCGAAGACGCCAAAATCATGGCTGTAGCCGGGGGCACAGGATTGGCCGCGGTTTATCAGCTTGCGCGGGATTTCGGTAATGCAGAAATCTTCGCCGGGGCGCGCACTGCCGAGCGCTTGTACTATCTGGATGAATGTCGCCAAATTGCCGATGTGCACGTGGCTACAGATGATGGTAGTGCGGGCTATAAAGGCGTTGTGACAGAACTTCTACGCGAACGCCTGCAACAGATGACACCTGAAGAACGCGATCAGCTGGTATTTTATAATTGCGGGCCACAGCCAATGGTGCACGCGGCCATTGCGGTACAGAATGAGTTTTGCCGGCCCGATCAAATTTTTAGCGCCATCGACTACCTGACTAAATGCGGTGTTGGCATTTGTGGCGCCTGCGCTACACCCGACGGTCGTCGTCTATGCGTGGATGGCCCTTTCCTCGAAGCCCTATGATTACCCCTACTTCTGGAGTGTTTGTTTAACCATGGCAAAATCTAAAGGTGTCTATAATGCACTCTGGGAAAAATCCTTCGACCGCATACTGACTCCTCTGGAAGAATTCATTCACCGCCAGACCACGTCCGGTGTGCTGTTAATGATCTGCGCCGTGGTTGCGCTGGTTATCGCCAATAGCCCGCTACACGATGAATACGAGCACGTACTGCACACCACAGTCAGCCTGGCTTTTGGCAACGCTGTTTTTTCCCTGTCCATACATCACTGGATTAACGAAGCATTAATGGCATTGTTCTTCCTGATCATGGGACTGGAACTGAAGCGCGAGCTAATGGTAGGCGAGCTTTCCTCTCCGCGGCAGGCGCTGTTACCTATCATGGCGGCTATTGGTGGCATGCTGATTCCGGCCCTGTTTTATTTCGCGCTAAACACCTCCGGCAGTGGCGTCAAGGGCTGGGGCATCCCCATGGCTACCGATATTGCTTTCGCTATCGGTGCCTTAAGTCTGCTGGGACCCCGTATTCCACAGGCACTCATCACTTTTTTGATTGCCTTGGCCATCGTCGATGATCTGGGTGCCGTCGCAGTCATCGCGGTGTTCTACACCGAATCCATAAATATGCAGGCGCTGGCCTATGCCGGCCTGTGCACCTTCGGCCTGCTCTGTCTGTCATTGGGCGGCGTGCGCCGCCCGCTACCCTATGCCTTTGTGGGCATCCTGTTATGGGTATGCATGCTCGCCAGTGGCATACACGCGACCATCGCCGGTATCATCATCGCCTTTATGATACCCATTCGGCCCAAGTACCAGGCTCAGCTGTTCATTACCCGGGTAAAAGACAAAACCGTCAAAATGCAGGAATCGATCGCCGATAATCCGGACATCCTGCACAATACACAGCTTCGAGGATTGGTGTCCTCACTGGGAGATGGCATTCGCCTGGTGCAGGCCCCGGCACAGCGCGCTGAACACACGCTGCATCTGCCCGTAGCATATATTGTGATCCCGATATTCGCCCTGGCCAACGCCGGCATTCCTATAGACTTCGCTAATTTCGGCAACTACCTCAATCACCCGATTACGCTGGGAGTGCTCGCCGGTTTGGTGCTGGGTAAACCCCTGGGTATAGCCGGCTTTACCTGGATAGCCGTGAAGTTGGGTTGGGCCAGCCTGCCGACCGGGATTAACATGAAGCACGTTTTTGGTGTGGGCCTGCTTGGAGGCATCGGCTTTACCATGTCCATCTTTATCGCGGACCTGGGTTTTGCCGGGATGGCTCAGGAATTACTGATGGCCAAGACCGGTATTCTACTGGCCTCTGCTATCGCCGGATTCGGCGGCTTCTTCTGGTTGATGGT
>JBALVO010000194.1:0-4847 GCA_036961445.1 Halioglobus sp. | reverse complement strand
TGGGGTCTCAAAAGATAAAAGCCCCACCTTGGCAGCTTCGCGCAGCGTATCAACCGGTTGAGAACGCGTGTTTTCCCAGTTTTGCGCGTAGGGAGCGATATGCTGCAAGCGAAAGTCGCGGGTGGATTTGATGAGGTCGCTTTCTATGTTGGTGGCACTCACGGCGGGGTCCTTGATATTCGGTGTTCAGGGTAAAAAGCCTGTTGACAGAATACGAGTTTAGTTGTCTTGTCGCCATGCAATTGCTTGCGAGCCATAAGCAATTAGTGCTGGGCTGCGAGAATCTCATTCAGCGTGGGACTGGAGCGCATAACCTTTTTAACCGTATTTCTGTCGGCGTGGTAATAGCCGCCCAGTTGCGCCGGCTCACCCTGAGCAGCGGCCAGTTCTTCGATAATCCGGCCTTCATTCTCCGCCAGGGCAGTTGCCAGAGGTGCAAATAAAGCCGCCAGTTCCAAATCGTCCGACTGCTGCGCGAGGCCCTGCGCCCAATACATACCCAGGTAGAAGTGACTACCGCGGTTATCCAGCTCTCCTGTCTTGCGCGAAGGCGATTTGTTGTTCTCCAGCAATAGCCCGGTCGCTGCGTCAAGTGTCTTTGCGAGCAGTGTCGCGCGGTCATTGTTGTGCTTGATGCCCATATCCTCCAGGGAAATCGCCAGCGCCAGAAATTCCCCCAATGAATCCCAGCGCAGATGGTTTTCCTCTTCCACCTGTTGCACGTGTTTGGGCGCAGACCCGCCGGCGCCGGTTTCATACATGCCGCCTCCGGCCAGCAGCGGCACAATAGACAGCATCTTCGCCGATGTGCCCAGTTCCATAATCGGGAACAGGTCCGTCAAATAATCTCGCAGCACATTGCCCGTCACTGAAATGGTGTCACGACCGCGCAGCATGCGCTCCATACTGCGACGCATGGCCTCTACGTAGGTCATGATGCGAATATCCAGACCCTCGGTATCGTGCTCCTGCAGGTAGGTATTGACCTTCCTGATCAGCTCGATGTCGTGCGGGCGATTGCGATCCAGCCAAAAAATAGCGGGTGTATCGGATTGGCGGGCCCGGGTAACTGCCAGCTTTACCCAATCGCGCACGGGTTCGTCCTTGGTCTGGCAGGCTCGCCAGATATCACCTTTCTCTACCTCCTGCTCCATCAGCACAGTTCCATCGGCCTTGACGATGCGCATCGTACCGCTTGTTTCCAGTTCGAAGGTCTTGTCGTGCGAGCCGTACTCCTCGGCTTTTTTGGCCATCAAGCCGACATTTGGCACGGTGCCCATGGTTGTGGGGTCAAAAGCGCCATTGGTTTTGCAGAAGTTGATCATTTCCTGGTAGATAGTGGAATAGGTGCTTTCCGGCATCACCGCCTTGATATCCTTCGCTTTGCCGTCCGGGCCCCACATTTTGCCACCATTGCGGATCATGGCGGGCATGGAGGCATCCACGATCACATCGCTGGGCACATGCAGGTTGGTAATACCCTTCAAGGAATCGACCATCGCCAGTTCTGGCCTGTGCTCATAGCAGTCGTGAATGTCCTGCAGAATATCCTCGCGCTGGGAGCGCGGCAGGGACTCTATTTTCTCGTAAACACTGCTCAGGCCGTTGTTGGGATTAACCCCCAATTCGGCAAATAGCTCAGCGTGCTTGTCGAACACTTCCCGGTAAAATACTGTGACCGCATGCCCGAAGACAATGGGGTGAGAAACTTTCATCATGGTCGCCTTCACATGCAGAGACCACATGACGCCGGAGTCCTTCGCGTCGTTTAGCGTCTTCTCAAAAAAGTCGCGCAGCGCGGCAATGCTCATAAACATGCCATCGAGAATCTCGCCAGCCTCCAGATGCAGCTCTTTTTTCACCGTGACTGTCCCATCCCCGGCGACAAATTCTATCCGTATATCCGTCGCATCACTCATGGTTACGGATTTTTCATGCGAGTAAAAATCACCCCCGCGCATGTAGTCCGCGTGAGTACGCGAGGCCATACTCCATGAACCCATGGAGTGAGGAAATTTGCGAACGAACGCCTTTACTGCAGCGGGGGCTCGCCGGTCAGAGTTGCCTTCTCGTAATACTGGATTGACGGCACTGCCAAGAATCCTGCCATAGCGCTCCCTGATGGATTCTTCAGTCGCATCCTGGGGCGCCTCCGGAAAATCCGGTATCGGGTAACCCTCGGCTTGCAACTCGCTAATACACTCCTTGAGTTGAGGCTCCGACGCACTGATATTGGGCAATTTGATAATGTTGGCGTTGGGGTCCTGGGTGAGTTCACCTAGAAAGGCCAGCCCATCGGCAACCTTTTGCTCGTCAGTAAGGTAATCCGCAAACGAGGACAGCACACGTCCTGCGAGTGAAATATCGGTTATTTTGACGGCAATACCCGCCGCGGAGGTAAACCTGCGAACAATGGGCAGCAATGAACAGGTTGCGAGCGACGGCGCCTCGTCGGTAAGCGTGTAGTAAATAGTTTGATCTGCCTTGGTCATCGATAATCTCCCGGTCGAAGGTACGCAGTATAGGGGGGTAATTCTCGGGCGGCCAACTCTTTGCTCGGTACCGCCAAGTTATAAGCCTGAAATTGCTAGAATAACGAATGATTATCTACAAACGCCACCGGTTCCGGCTAGGCGCCCCCCACCCGATATCATCAGCTATGCAGCACCATCAGGGCAGCAATTCGATCGCTGGGTTATCAACTGCGGTGGTGCTGCAGTCACAGATGCCAGTGATCCTTCTACCACTTTGATCATGCTATATAGCGGCTTCATGATATTCCTCCGTGGGTATCGGGGCGGGTAAATCTCTACTATTTTTGCGCCACCAGCCGCGCCAGAGCAGCCGTCCGGCCATCTGGATCTGGTACCAATACCTCTTCCAGGTGCTTGATGTCCAGGCCCTCTGCCACAGTCAACAAGTCGCCCGACCTGACCCGGTAAGATGGGCTTGTGGGACCAATAACGTCCGCCTCGGTTACCAGGTGCTGCTCGCAAACCAGGAACCCCCCCGGGGCCAGGTTGGCAGTCAATTGTCGAATCAGTGGCAAGTTGACGTAACGGATAATCAAGATTAACTGGTATCTGTTCTTCAGCTGCAGCGGTTCATCCAGGTCGTGCTCCAGCCAATTCACGAATACGCCCATCCCCTGAGCGGTTTTAAGGGCCAGATCAAGGGCCTGTGATGATATATCTACCGCGTCTACGTCAAAGCCCAGTTTCGCGAGATAAAGGGAATTACGCCCGGAACCACAAGCCACGTCGATTGCTCGTCCGGTCGGAATTCTCCCAACCCAGTCCTGCAAGAACTCGCTGGAATGTGTTCGCTCAGCGTACGCTCCATCTCGATAGCGCTTGTTCCATTTTTCGCGATCGATCCTGCTCATGAGTTATACCTCTTACAATGAAGCAGCACTATTTCTAGTGTAGTGCATTCCAACCTGGTCCCATTGGTGAGAGTTTATACCCAGGCGTTTTCTATCGACTACACTTTAGATTACGGCGGGTTCAATGCGCTGATACGTGTCTCTGGGTGCCCTTCAATGATGCTATTGATGAGCGATAAATACTTCTAACACTAGTCACGAACATTTAATTGGAGAACAAATATGAGTCGATTGGGCGCGATGGATCTGGCTTTTTTGTTGCTGGAGAACCAAAACCAGCCAACGCATATGGCGTCCTGTCTGATATTTGATCCACCGGCCCGGCAGAAGGCCAACTATGTGGCGAGGGTGCTTGAGGTTTTTCGCTCCACCGAGGTGGGCAAGCCCTTCAACCGGAAACTGAACTGGCTGGAGGACGGCGTGGCCAGTTGGGAAACGGTCGAACCCGATCTGAATTATCATGTCAGGCATATGGCCCTGCCCCAACCGGGGACGGCGGAGCAGCTCGATGATCTGCTGGCCATTCTCAACGCGCCTCTGCTCGACCGGGCCTATCCCCTGTGGCAATGCTTCGTGATAGAGGGCCTGGAAGGCGGTCGTGTCGGGCTGTTTCTCAAGCTTCATCATGCGATCATCGACGGCGGCGGTGCGATCAAGGCCTTCCGCAGCGCCATGAGCGAGGACCCCAGGGACCGGGAGATACGGCCGATCTGGCGGCTTGTAGACGACCCGCCCCAGCGCAAGAGCGGGCGCATCAGCCAGTCCCGGTTGGAAAAATTCAGGTCCCAACTCAACCAGTTGCCCTCCGGTGTGGCGGGCGTTGCATCCGAACTGCTGGGTGCTGGAGCACAGACGCTGGGGCTCAAACCGAACAAATTCACACTACCGTTCCGGGCCCCCGACACGCCCTTTAATGTCTCCACCGCGTCATCCGCGAGGTGTTACGGCAGTTGTGAGATCCCTCTAGCCAACGTCAAAGCCGTCGCCAGGGCTGCCAATTGTACCGTCAACGATGTAGTTATGACCTTCGTCGATGCGGCCCTCCACGATTACCTCAGGGAACAGGGCCGGGGGCTTGACCGGCCACTGGTGACTGCCATGGCGTTCTCCACTCGCACGGAAGCGCACGGTACAGGAGGCAACCAGGTCAGCGCCGACCTGCTTCCCCTGGGAGCACCGGACGCGACCATCGTGGAGAGACTGCGGCAGGTTCACGAATCGACGACCCGCGTAAAAGGCAAGGCACAGAAAATGCCGGCGCCCCTGCGGCAGCTGAACTCCCTGCTATTGTTTGGCGCCGCGACCATTCCAGAGATCACCCCGGGGATGACGGCCGCGCCCAGCTATAACCTGATAATGTCCAATATGGTGGGGCCGCAGGAAAAGTTATACCTGGGGGGCGCCCCGATGGCGGCTCTTGTCTTTCTGCCTATCGTGCCGCCGAATCCGGGACTGAACGTGA
>JBALVO010000193.1:0-4882 GCA_036961445.1 Halioglobus sp. | reverse complement strand
GAAAATCAAACTCTGCCCGAATTGACAGTAAGTCGCGGATATCCACGTCGGCGCCTATACGAGACTCTTTGGTATCGAAGTTCAGATCGTGGTCGCTGCGATCGGCCGCGCCCGTTGGTATAGTTTGAAGGTCCATGGTCCAGGGTAGCGAGACGTCGCGGTCGTCCCAGATTGCCCGGGCTCGTAAAGAACCATAGATACGCAGCATTTCATCGCCGCCACTAGAGGTAATGAATATGCCCCGGTGATCGGGGATATCCGTAGGGAACTCGTCCAGGTTTGTCCATTGATAGTTCAGATTTGGTGCCGTTGGTGAAGTTGCGTCCTGACTCAGCGCTACGGTTGCGCTCTTGCTTTGCGGCCCGGCCTTCGCAACCGGGGTTGCCGAAATCGAATCGTCGCTCATGTCCCCTAACTGAATCTGGACTTGTTCCAGCACCTCGCGCTGCGCATCGAGTTGTTTCTGCTGGGCCTCGAGTTGCTTCTGCTGGGCCTCTAGCTGTTGTCGCTGCTCATCAATGACCTGTTGCATTTGCCGCATCTGGTCAGCGTCCGCTGCATTGGCTGATGTGCCCAGTGTGCCCAGGCAAATGATCATCGCGGCAACAGTGAACTTGAACCCCGCTGTCAGCAGGCAGGCGATGCGGAAAAAAATATGCTTGGCGCAAAGCGCCACTCTAGACAACATCTCAGCACCTTTCCCTAGCCCTGCTTCAGAAATCAATGACGAGTCGACCACCGGGAACAACGGCCACATCGTCGCCTTTCCACTCGTTCTCGAGCAACTGAAGATCCGCTGTCAGGTGGATTGCCGGGGTGATCTGGTAGTTGTAGTAGAACTCGAAGCCCCAGGTATCCCGGAGCTCAGCCACCGGTTCCACCAGATCCGTGAATTTGTCGGAGAAAACGTTGTACCAGCCGGACACTCCCATCCGGTCATGTGGGCGCGACGCCATGGGACCGTAAGACTCTACCGAAGTGAAGAAGTTGTATTGCGCCATCTGCGGATTATCCGGTCCCGCAGTCCCACCGATGAGGAGTGTAGTCTTGCGACTGGGGTCGCCCTCCGCGTGCCATAAGTCCTGGCTGAGATAGAGGGCGATGTCCCAGGGCTTCTCCTCCTCGGTGGTCACAATGCCCTGCCCGGGGACGAAGACGTGGTCGTGTGGATCGTTGGACGGCTGCTCCCTCGTCGAGTAGCCGCCAAAGACCATCAAGTAACCCGGCTTGTCGTCCAGTTTATAGAAGAACCTGTGGAAGGCGGCTATCCAGGCATCGTCGAACGAATCTGAGACTTCGCCCCATGTCGTGGTGACATTCTCCGTGCCGGTGACAAGAATTGCACTCTGCCCCTGCCCGTACTCTTTATTGATGGTCGCCAACCAGCCGCCATACAAGGAGAGGCCGTTGACGGCGCCAAGCCACGGCAGGGCGCTGACCAGGCCGTTGATGTTCTGGAAGCCTTCCTGTCCGTAAGCCACCGAGGGGAAGAAAAGGGTCACTGCATCGAGGATGTCGAGTTTGCCCGCGGTGGCCATGCCGAGGTGCTCATCGCCGACCGCAAACATCTGGTTGACGGTAAGCCCGGTGATGTCGGTATCCTGGTAGTCACCCGGCAGCGGCATGAGCAATCCCGTGTTCGGTATCGCCAGCTCGCCCGCGTCGGCGCCGATATCGTCCCCGAACCGCGTCCTGGCATGCATGTCGATCGAAAAGCCTTCCCAAGAGCCGAAGAGCTTGTTCCCGTCAAGCTTGACCCGGTAGTCCATGGTTCCGCCGTACTCGTCGTTTTTTTCGCGACCACCGTCGGTAACCCCCTGCCAGTACTGCGACAGCCTGAGGTCGATGTCGATGCCATGCTTGGTTAGATCGGACCGCAACCCGCCCCAGTCACCGGTGAGCTTGTCTCGCGTCCAGATGGTTTCGTTTGCGGGATTCGCTTCGGTACTATCAGCAGCACTATCAGCAGCCGCTTGCGCCAGCACGATAGAAGGGAACACTGGCGCCAAAATGGCACAGGTAAAAAGTATCTGTGTGCACCGATTCATTAAATAAATCCTATTTCAGAGCGAAGACATGGGTTCACCGCGACTTTACGGGTCTACGAGTCAGCAACCACGTCCCTACTCCGGCAGCAGGAAGCTGAGGTTGAACTTCAGGGTCCACTCGCTGGCAATCGCCTCGTCATCTTCCTCGGTGTTGTAATACACGCCTCCGTACATCTGTAGGTGCTGTTTGCCATAGGGGAAGACTCTTCCAAGCACGCCGCCAAGCTGGGTTGTCCAGTTATTCGTTTCGTTGTTGTAGGTCTGCGGAAGATCCGGTAGGCCAACATACCACCCTGTACCGAAGTGGTAGTTTAAAATAGGCTGAAAATTCACGTTGTCTACGTCTTGGGCATCCGAGCGGGTGCTAGCGACGTCCCAGTTCTGGTACACCATCATCCCCCACTGCAAGCCTTTGGTTTTCGTGTTGAGGTAGGCGACGGTGGGGCCGAGTTGCCATTGGCCTGAGCCGGTGAATTCATTGTCGCCAGCCGTGGGAACGCCGATACTCGCCCCCATCGCAATCGTGTGCCCCTTGGGGAGACCAAAATTGGGAAGAGCAAAGGCCAGAATAGAGGTATCGCCAAAACCATGCTTGCGATTGACAGGTTCGCCGAGATCGGGAGTACTGACGTAGGGGATGGTCGTTCTGGTAATCAACATCGGCACGGCTTTGGAGTCCAACGGAATCGGAATGACTGCCTGGCCGATACCTGCCTGGGAGTAGCCGTCGGCGTTGTAGTTACTGGGCGAGTTCTGATACTGCAGTCGCATCGACATCAGCGGCGCCACCGGGTTGGTTGCCGCGTCTCCGAGGTTGCTGCCGCCCTTGCTGTCGCTGTGGTCATGATGGTGGTCAGGGTCTTCATGGTGCGCAGCTGTTTCGGGGTGGGCCTGGACGGTTACTGGCATCACTGCCAGCGCGAAAACCGCCAAAAAAGGTACAGAAAACGCCGCGTAGCGTTGCCTGTGTTTTAGTGTCATGAACATGCGTAATACTCCATGGTAATTCTACTTTGCCTGATTGAAAAATTTGCAGTTGGCCGCACTACTGTCAACTCGCCTATGCAGAGAGACAGTAGATGCTGACCTTGAGCGGATTGCTTATCCGCTCAATTGTGTACCGGCTCGCTAACCGCCTTCAGCGCGTCGCCGACACTAAAGCTGGCTGGCTTGCCGCGCGCAGGGTAGTCGATGAACGACTTGACGAACGCCCCGACCATGGCCGCCGCGGGAACCAGCAGATAGGTGCGCCGGAAAACCCAGTCCTCCTTGCCCATGCTAATGCCCTTCGTCGTCATTTGTTCGAAAGGGTCCGCCCGCAGATCGGTGAGGCGCGGGAACCCATGGGGCGTGTAATCGCAGTCCCAGACGTCCTGGCCATTGCATTCCTGAGTCAGGAACGAGATCTTCCATTTACCGTAGCGTAGCGCGGCATAGTCGCCATTGTCGGTGACATAGTGGAATTCCTTGCGTGCGCTCGGGCCCTTGCCACTGAGCAGCGCAGTCTGGTCATAGCCGTCCAGATGGACCTTGTACTTCTTGCCGTTGACTTTATGCCCTTTAAGGAGTTTTTCTTTGATGCCGGGTTCGCCAGCCGCCGCAAGGAGCGTCGGCATCCAGTCGTTGTGGGCGAAGATCTCAGTGGTCCACGTGTCGGGCTCGATAACGCCAGGCCACCGCACGATGGCAGGCACACGAACACCGCCTTCCCAGGTCGTGGCTTTTTCCTGCTTGAACGGCGTGGTACCGCCGTCAGGCCAGCTGAACTTCATCGCGGCATTGTCAGAGATCAAGATCACGATGGTGTTGTCGGCAACTCCCAGGTCCTCGAGTTCCTGCATCAGCGCGCCGACCGTATCGTCAAATTCGGTCATGGCCGCGCCATAAAAGCCCTTTTCAGCGATCATGTCGGCGTATTTCGGCCGCAGGTGGGTAATGTAATGTGTACGCGTGGTGTTGTGCCAGACGAAGAAGGGCTTGTCCTCCTTGACCGCCATTTCCATGAATTTGATAGACTGCGCGAGCGTCTCATCATCATAGGTCTTCATGCGCTCTATGGTCACCTGACCGGTGCTCTCAATCTTTTGCTTGCCGACCATGCCGAAACGCGGGTCTACTGTCTTGTCGACTTTATCCGTTGCCCAGGTGTGGATCGAGTCCCGTGGTCCGAAATTTGCCAAGAACTTGGGATCCTTGGGGTAATCGACGTTTTCCGGTTCCTCCAAGGCGTTCAAGTGATAGAGCACGCCGGCATACTCGTCGAAACCATGTACGGTGGGTAGATACTCGTTGCGATCGCCCAGGTGATTCTTGCCGAATTGCCCAGACACGTAGCCATGGGGCTTGAGCAACGTCGCAATGGTAGGATCTTCAGCACTGATTCCCTGCTTGGCGCCCGGCATACCCACCTTGGTCAGACCGACGCGAAAGGGATTCTGGCCGGTGATGAAAGCGGAGCGGCCCGCGGTGCAGCTCTGCTCGCCATAGTAATCGGTGAACGACAAGCCTTCCGCCGCGAGCTTGTCGATGTTGGTCGTCGTGCTCCCCATCAAGCCGTGTGAGTATGAGCTGATATTGGTGATACCAATGTCATCGCCCATGATGATGAGGATATTGGGTTTGCTTGCTGCCAGCACCGCTGGAGCCATGAGAAGTGAAAGTGAGGCGATCATTAGACCGCGCAGGTGTTTTCTGACTATTGTGTGCGTTGACATGTGCACTACCTCTCCAATTGGATAATTTGCATTATTGAAGTTAGCTGCTTACCCATCATCTGACTATGCAAATTGCGCAGGCAAGATGATCTGGATCAACTATAGTTCAGTGCAGAGCAG
>JBALVO010000192.1:0-5061 GCA_036961445.1 Halioglobus sp. | reverse complement strand
GCAATAGCGTCAGGCAAGTGCTCTTCCTGGAACTGTTCTACGTGTTTCTCCACGGTGCTCACCTTGCGGCCATACTCGGCTATATGGAAGGTCGCATCTCCTTCATAAACCAGTGGAAGGTTCGTGCGCCCTATAACCATGCCATTGCTTGGGGCCAATATAGCCGTTTCTGCGGTGCCCAGCGGATCGGCAACCATTGCGATGGTCTGCCCCTTTGCCACCTTGCCCCCGAGGGGAACGAATGTTCTGAGAATTCCACTTTCCGGTGCACGCACCCAGCTGGTCTGGTCGCTAATGATAGGAGAGGGAGGCGTCCTTTTACTGCGGGATTTGGACAGCATACCGATGCTCCGCATAACGTTGATAATCCCCTTTACTCCAGCTCGAATATACATCTCCTCGAAGCGCAGGGCTTCACCTGCCTCATAGAGTATTACGGGAATACCCGCCTGACCGGCACAGTCGCGCAGGGAGCCGTCACGAATCCTGGCATTGATAGCAAGCGGCACACCGAACGCCTCCGTCATTAGCCGGGCCTGGGGGTCGTCCAGATCAGCTCGAATCTGCGGAAAGTTGCTCCGGTGCCGCGACCCTGTATGCAGGTCTATGCCATGGGAGCACTTGCTGACAATTTCCTGAACAAAGGTATGAGCAACACGCCCTGTCAGCGAACCCTTGGCGGATCCGGGAAATGATCGATTCAGGTCGCGCCCATCTGGCAGGTAGCGGGTATGGTTGAGGAACCCGTGTACATTGACGATCGGTATCGCAAGCAAAGTACCACGGATATTGCGCAGTGACCGGTGCTGGAGGAGGCGACGTATAATTTCTACACCATTGATCTCATCGCCATGTATGGCTGCGCTGATGAACAGTGTGGGTCCCGGGTGCTTTCCGCGCACAACCTGCACTGTGATCGACAGATCGGCATGCGTGTACATGGGCGCCACAGGTACATCAATGACCTGGCGCTCGCCAGGCTTTATGTGAATCCCCCCTATGGACAGTTCAAGCATGGATGAGGTCATCGTCTATTGTTCCTATTACCGCTTATGGTCACATTGAATTCCGTCCGAAAGGCACACTTGTAAACACTCACGGCGCAAGTATCTTCTTGGATTTTCGCTTCCTCTTCCCTCTTAGATATGACCTGCCGGCATCGACAACATACTGACCACGGATCGCAGTGCGCCCCAATAAAACCCTGAATTTCATCGTGTCTCGATCGGTCAAGGTAACTTCCACTGTATGCACCCGGTCGCCAATTGATATTTCCGTTTCGATCACATAGCGCAGCTCTTCGTGACCACCGGAGTCTCGCACGAGTCTCTTATCCAGGATAGGCGCCGCACAACTAAGTGCCTCAGTCGAGTCCTTTTGCCTGGGGTGAATATCAAAACGTACCCAGGGTATTCCTTCGCTCTCAAAAGGCTCCACCATAAAAGCATGTAGGCAACTGGTGCGAGCGCCTGTATCCACCTTGGCCTTTATCTGAGCGATTCCCAGGCCGGGAAAGCCTATCCACTCTCGCCAGCCCAGTACATTCAGCTCAGTCATAACAAAACCATTGTGGTATCAGCTTCATTTCTCTTCACCTATAGCGGTATCCAACTCCTGGACCACCGGCCGACGCTTCCGTCGTGTACGCGCGGGAATCATACCCCGCATGGCTTCCAACTTGCCAAAGCACAACAATTTATCTCCAGCTTCGAGAATCCGGCTATCACGCGGATTGGGAATGACCTTGGCACCGCGATACAGAGTCAACACGTTGACATCGCTCTCAGAGAGTTGGGTCTCAACAACTGTCTGACCGACAAACTTCGACCCCTCCGGAATATAGATCTCACTTACCCCATAGCCCTTGCTAACCGTTAAACGTTGCCTGACATCAATTTCAGGGAAGTCCACCTGGGCGGCAATATAGTCAATGATAGCCCCGGCAATATCGAGCTCTGTACAGGTTTCTATGCCTTCCAGCCCTGGCGAAGAGTTGACCTCCATTACCTGCGGGCCATCTTTGCCCTCCAGCATATCCACACCGGCAACCCGCAGACCCAGAATCTGGGTACATCTGATCGCCGTTTCGCGATATTTCTCGTCCAGTTCAATCGGTTCAGCAACACCCCCGCGATGCACATTACTGCGAAATTCCTGCCCCTGGGCGACACGTCGCATTGCCCCAACGACCTGATCACCAACAACAAATGCCCTGACATCCTTGCCTTTGCTTTCAGCGACAAATTTCTGGATCAGCACATTCTGCTTCTGGCTCTGCAGCAGCTCGATTATAGACTCAGCCTGCTTATTGGATTCAGCCAGCAGTACGCCGATTCCCTGTGTTCCTTCAATCAGCTTTATCACTACGGGCGCGCCGCCAACACGCTCAATGGCGGGCAGAACATCTTTTTTGTCACGCACAAAGGTGGTGCGAGGCAACCCTATGTGGTGTCGACTAAGTATCTGTAAACTGCGCAGTTTGTCCCGTGAATTGGTGATGCCATGGGCCGTATTGGCGCAAAATACGTCCATCTCCTGAAACTGCCTGACCACCGCCGTGCCATAGTAGGTAATCGATGCCCCGATTCTGGGCAACACCGCATCGTATGTACTCAAGGCCTTTTGTCGGTAGTATAGGTCCGGTGAACCGCGCTCAAGATCTATGGCAAATTTCAGTGTGTTTAACACTGTAGCCTGATGGCCGCGCTGCTCGGCGGCCTCCTTCAGACGACGGGTGCTATAGGCGTTTGGGGCACAGGACAGGATTGCGAGTTTCATTTTCTATCACCTACCTTCTAGTGGCTGAACCCGGGTAAATCCAGGCCCAGTAAATATTCGTTTGTACGATAAAGAATCCAGGAACAGCCTTGTATAGTCAGAGTCTAGGCCACCTCTGTTGCATCGTGGAAACCAGATGCTTGCCGCAGCAGAATCTGGCCGTCCAAATGCACATCGCGTTGCGGAAAGGAAATAACGACATCATTTTCCCTGAACAATGCATCGATTCTATAGCGTAGATCACTGCGAATAACCCGCAAGCTGCGATCAGAGATAGCGTAAATCCAGACATTCAGATCAAAGATCAGGGCGTTGTCTCCAAAGTCATCGAAAATGACTGAATACGGAGGATCAGTCAGCACATCCGAATGTTCTTTCGCCGCCTGTTTTAGTAGCTCGGTGACCAATTGGACATCTGAACCATAAGCCACACCAAGACGCACCGTCGTCCTCACCAGTTTATCCAGTAGTGTCCAATTGATGACGGTATTCTCCAGCAAGTTGCTGTTTGGCACGAGCAGATGCACGCCATCCACCCGACGTATACAGGTTGACCGTGTATTGATCGACTCCACCGTACCCTTTGCCTCACCCAGCTCCAGAAAGTCACCGATTTTGATTGGCCGCTCCCACATCAGAATCCAGCCGCTGATAAAGTTGTTGACGATGTTCTGGGCACCAAAACCGAATCCAATGGCAACAGCGCCAGAGATGAACGCGAATGCGGCGAGAGGAATCTGAAGAAAGTCCATGGTCATGAAGGCAAGTAAAACAAAGCCCAACACCAGATAGGCCCGGGACAGCATTTGGGTAACGTCCGCATTGACCCGACGGTTCGCAAGCCGCCGGCGCAGGAAGCCAGAACTCCAAATCATGAACATAATACCGAGCAGGACAAAAACCACGACCGACAGCAATTGACCCAGATTGAGTGAGGCTTGGCCAAAAGAAATGAGAGGGGTCTGCATCAATTTCGCCAAGTTTTCCAAGTCATATACCTTTAAATGTTTATAACAAAAAACGCCTTATAATCACGCCGGCTCACGGTTTTAATCGTCGCGATTCTGCACCTAAATGGGTGTCTTGAGAATATGATATTTCAGGCATTATTTATCATTTAATGCTCATATGGATTACCGGGGCGAAGGGAAGATAATGCTGTAAGAGGTACTGATGTAATGCACCCTCCCCGCTTTGTCGGGGACAGGAAAACTCTGCTCTTTTGGGATGACTATTTTTGTCAGGCCAGTCTAGCCGTTACGCTGTTTTTCACCATATAGACGGCGATACCGCCATAACGCCCAGGCATCGTACACCCGACCGGCACAGCCTCGAATCAGCGGCCACCGCAGCCAACGCCAGAGAAACCCCACACGGGTGTGCTGCCACGCCGCCACATTGGCCTCGAGGCCCTGCAGCAATTCGCCGTCAGCGGTACGCAGGTGTAAAGTCCGTAGCAACTCGTCCCTGCATGGGAGACCGGGTTCATCAACGGTATGAATATCGCGCAGCGCCAGCTGGTCACCGCTCAAGGCGCGTAATCGGGCCACCTCCTTGTCACACAAGGGACAGTGGCTGTCATAGTAAAGCGTATCGCTCATAGTTCCTGTTCCCCTACTATTACCAGGGGATCGGGCGCGCGTCCCAATCCACAAACGTCAGCTCACCGTCCGGTTGCATAGTCTCCAACTGCAAATTGAGTCGCTCTGCCACGAAAGCCGGGGAGAACAGCTTTCCTTCCGGCACACCCCGCTGGAATGGCTGGGACAATGCTGTGTCCGTCGTACCCGGGTGAAACGCAACCAGCTTTACTTGCGGCGCGCGCCGCGCATACTCTATGGAGGCCGTCTTCAGAAACATATTGAGCGCCGCCTTGGAACTGCGATAGCTGTACCATCCCCCCAGCCGATTATCACTGATACTCCCGACCCTGGCACTCAATACGGCAATTACGCAGCTGGCGCTTTTACGCAAGTGTCCAAGCAGAGTGCTGACCCATAATGCGGGCACCACCACGTTGGCATCAAACACCTCGTGCATTGCTTCGCGGTTCACCTTATCCAGGGATTTTTCTGGCGTCAGTCGCTGGTTATGCAAAATACCATTGCAGATGATCACCCGGCGCAGATCGAAGCCGCCCTGCGTTATCTGCTCACAGATGCCTGTCACCGAGGTCTCACTGTAGTCGCTGGTCAGCCACTGCAGGCGAGAGTCCAGACTCGCCAGCTCGGCGGGCTGTGGACCACGACTTACTGCAAACACCCGCGCATAAGCAGAATCACA
>JBALVO010000191.1:4164-5071 GCA_036961445.1 Halioglobus sp. | reverse complement strand
GACCACGGTGCCAGTTGTAAATCCGCCGTGGTCTGGTGTGAAACTCACCTCGAACATGCACGTTCCATTCTGGGCCAGTGGCTGGCCAGAGCAGTTGTCATTCGACAAAGTGAAGCGCGGGCCCACATCAAGCGTTCCAAGTAACTGATCCACAGTTCCGTCATTTGTGATGATGACGGGCACCGGAGTGCTTGTGGTCCCTGAAGGCACCAAGCCGAAATCTACGGACAGGGGCGAGGCCGTGAGGCTGTAGTTTACTGGTGGCGCGGGTTCTTCAGCCAGGAATCGTAGCTTGCTGAAATACCTAGTGGCAATTAGCGCGGTGCAACTCCAGCTGATGGTGACGTAGTCATTTGCTCTGTCGCCCCTGCACCTGTTCACAACGTTGGGGTTGCCATCGTTGTCGGTATCCGTGCCAAACTGGTAAATTGGCGCTGGTGTCGCGTCTGCGCCGTTGAGGTCGATCGCGTCGACCCGTACTTGCGAGCCGCCGTTGCGGATGCCATACACTAGAAAATATGAGGTGTTGGGCTGTAGGGTGGCCGCCCCTGTGTAACGTGTGAATCCCGAAGGAGCACTGGGGCCGGTTAGCACGGCGATCACATTGTTGGGCTGGCGCAAAGCTACGTCCCAGATTTCTACGAAGAACAGGCCGGGTCCGGACAATGTTCTTACTGTCAGCTCCACTCCGTCAAATTCTGTAAACGAAGCGTCAGTGATGAAGGGTATTGCCTCTACATCCCTAACACCAATGCCAATGGCCACGCCCGATGAGGGCTGGTTGAAATTGCTGAGTACTTGTGTTTCCAGTGCATGGGCAAGAGAAGGAATCAATAAACAGCTACAGAGGAACAAAATGGCGGCAAGTGAACGCAAGCTGGAAGTAATAGACATCCCGTTTCTCTCT
>JBALVO010000191.1:0-4154 GCA_036961445.1 Halioglobus sp. | reverse complement strand
CCGAAAATCAGAGAAAGTTTGCCGGTTTGCTCTAGCTGGCTGAACACTACCCACACCTGCGACTGTGAATCACGAAGTGTCATCCAGCCCCACGTATAGTCGGCTGCGCTAACATTAAAGGCGGCAGGCCGCCCCCTTCGACCTGCCGCTTAGGAGGCGGAAGGCACCACTGCCGAATCGCCAGCATTCCCATCACCCAATAAAAAAGGGCCGCATCTCTGCAACCCTTTGATACTGCTGGAATATGGCTCCGCTTGCTGGGCTCGAACCAGCGACCCATTGATTAACAGGAGAGCAGAGAGGCAAGCTTTTCTGCTATAAGCATATGATTTTTAACCCTTTTCCTCGCCGGTGAACTGGGTGAAATAGCATATCGAACTTATTCTGAACCCAAGTGTTATGAAAAAGCTGGATAGGTTGCTCAGTGTCCAAGAAAGCTAACATTTGGGGCAAACCGAAATCTGAGCCAGGGCCGAGCGGGGCGCCGCTAATGTCCGCTTTCACCTGCGACCTCCATCGGTCAGGCGGGCGCAGCGGTTCCTCGTTAGTCATGCTGCAGTTAGTAATCTGTTCAATCCAGGCAGGCTTCATATTCGAGTTCGGCATTATCGAGATCTTAGCGTCAGTGCGTTCGCTGAGTGGAGTAGGGCGGTAGCTTGAGCGTGGAGAGCGGATTGCTCAGATCAAGAGAAGTTAATTTGCCAAAACCCTCTGGTCCCAGAAAGTTAAGTTGTCGGTACCCTTATTTGACATTGACCAGCCCCGACGGCCAACTATAGTAATAGCTGTTAGTTTCCCTTACGCATGACTTATAGGTAGGAGGTGATTGTGTCCGGCCGCATCAGAATAATAGCTGTCTTAGTCACTCTCGGGTTGCTCGGTGCCTGCAAAATTGAAGTAAGAGTTCCTGAAGGTGGTCGCGTTGTCAGTAGCTCTGGAACGTACTCCTGTGAAACGGGCGAAACCTGCCTTATTGCCGTCGAAGATGTATTTTTTAGCGAGGTTTTTCTCGCGAAATCACAGTCAGGATTCGCGTTTTCCCGCTGGAGACATCGTCCAGGTGGATTTTGCGGCGGGAAGCGTGCCGGTTGTGTAATTACAACAGCGCTCTTCGCTGGCAACGCGGATTTGGAGGCGCTATTGGATGTGGGCGTCGTTTTCACTCTGGAACCAGTGTTCGATAAATTATCGCAAGTATCGGGTCTGATCCGGCAATGCAGTCCCCCGCCAGAGGACGCTGCGACTGTTAGCGCTGCTCCCTCGCAGGACGGAAACTGGTATAGGTTTCGCCGCGACAAGGGTCTCACAGGACGGTCTCCTCTGGTCGGAGATATACAGTGTCCGGAATTGAATTGGCAACTCGTTTTGAGCCAAAGGAATGCGCTGGTAGGTGTTTCTGCCGGAGCGGGTGCAGACAACGTCAGCTTGCCTGACAGTGGTGCGGGAGGCGACTACTTCGGTAGCTTACGCGACTATGAGGCACATGGCTCGATTGTAGATCTCAATGGCGATGGATGGAACGTGGTTGCAGAGAGTGACGGCTCTGTCAAGGTGGGAGACTGGCTACCAGGCGCTCAGTACGAGAGGGTTGGTTGCAGAATCTCTGACCTTGGAGAGTCGATCTCTGGCGAACAGACGCACGGCTGTCACCTGGAACAGTGGGATGGACAGGTTTGGAAAATTGTATGGCGCAGTGAGGACCTTCCGGCGTTTGTGAGTTCAGCGTTGGAAAATGGCCGCCCGGTTATTGGTGATATCGATAACGACGGTGAGCTCGAGGTGGCTGTTGTTGGTTGGTATTACGTCCATGTCCTTAATCTTATCGACGGCACGCTTGAGTACTCCGGAGAGTTTACAGCCCCAGGTGGAGACATGAGTGGCAGAGCCTATGGGCAGGTGGTAATGGCAAATATTGACGGGGATCCGCAGTTAGAGGTTGTATTGCTCGCCGATTTTTTACCTCATCTGCATGTTCTGGATTTAACTGCCAATGGCCAACTGGAACAGAGTTGGGAGAGAATTTTCGAACCCACTATCTTGAGAAATCAAAAAATCCACTTTCCAGTCTGGAATGCAGTATCTGATGTAGATGGTGATGGCGTTAACGATATCGTGACCAATGTGTTTAATGAAAACGGGGATGGTCGCTGGCACACTTTGGTGCTTGGTGGTTCTGATGGAAGTGTTAAAGCCGATTTGACGGACTTGTATCTAGTAAGTGCTGCTGATCTCAATGGCGATTCAGTCGCTGAGTTGTTATTGCAAGAAACAGATGGACAGAAAATTCGCAGCTCCAAATCCGTTGTTCTTGGTGGCATAAAGTCTGGTGAGTATGAGGAGTACTGGCGCTTGGCTGGTAGTGGCTACTCTATGAGCCTGGAACCTGATTTTCCCGATTACATCAATAGTGATGCGTCTGGATTTAAGCAGCAGGTAGCGATGTACGACGGCCTTCTCGCAAATGGAAAGGCATTTCTTACTCGCAAAAGTATCGGATCAGACCTCGTCCGGATGACTTTCTGGGAGTTTGATGGGAGCAATGTCATTGAGCGAGGATCAGTGTCTGGTCCAGATCTGGCTGTAGTTGGTTCGGACAGTATTAATGCGAGTGGCAAAGCGCTGCTGCGTTCGCGTTACCTTCCAGGCGCCGGGGCCAGCGTTTCTGCGACGAAGGCAGAAATTGATCTACTGGCCTGGCGAATAGGTGACCGTGAAAGTAGTGGGAATTCGTGGAACAGTTTACTGACTGGTACCATTGTGGCTCCTCAGAATGGCGTTAATCCTCTGCTTGTGAGTGAAGGAGACGGCCAGCGGATACTCGCGTATGAGATCGTGAATGGTCAGCCCACTTTGAAGTGGTCTGTTCCCGGTCGTGGGATGTTTTCTGGGGCGGTCGGTGTGGCTCCCAACAATTCGACAGCGAGTGTCGCGTCATTTGAGCCGTTTGGGGATAAAAATTATCATGTGTTGGTGGCCCGAGAGAGCGATATTGGAGCCGGCGCGTTGGCGGCGATTAGGCCGGATGGTACAACACTCTGGGAAGTTGAATTTCCTGTGCGTGGGAAGGCACCGACCTGGAATATTTCTGGAGTTACTCACTGGTTAGGTGGAAATTTTCGCTCTGCGGATCAACAGGACGTGTATGCCGTTGTTCGACGCAGCAACATGCATACGGAAGAAGGGTTCTTGCTGGATGGTAAAACGGGAGAAGTAGTCTGGTCGAATCAGGACGGCGCACAATACTCGGAGTGTACAGAGGCAGGTGAAAAGCATCGAAGTGGCCCGAACGCGTTTCAGGTCTCCTTGATCGATTACGATGGCGATGGCCTGGACGACATCACGGACGCGACCAACTTCACTTATGCCGTCTACGATGGAGCTACGGGTGAAACGCGGGTCAATCGATATGCAGCTCAATGGTGCGGGGCTGCCTCGCCTCTTTTTGATGAGGATGTATTTGCCAACGGGGCCTTGCTCAGTTCGTTTTCCGAGAAGCTGGGAACTGCTTCAGGAGTTCTCTTCGGTCAGAATGACGTTACCATGGCATGGCTTCAGCCCAGCGGCTCTGTAAATTGGCGCACACCCACCTACCAGGGTATGCCTTCAGAAGTTTTACAAGTACCCGCTGATCTTGATGGAGATGGGCAGCTTGAGGTAGTCGTTGTGGGACACTGCGGTACTCCGGGTAGTGAGGTGCGAGCATTCAATCTGGATACCGGGAAGTTGCGGTGGTCATATGAAGATTCGAATTTGTGTAATTGGCCGTCGGCCCATCATCCCAGTGCAGCAGACATTGATGGCGATGGTCGTGATGAGATTGTCTACACACACCAAAACACAATCACATCGATAGGCGAAGAATTTGGCCGCCCCTATATGCAATGGCGGGTGGAGGTCGAGGAAGACAGCTGGAATAAAGATCTGGGTTCTCCAGTGATAGCTCAAACTCAAAAAGGGGGAGCGCTGGAAATTATTGTAAATGCCGCCGATGGCACGCTTTATTCGTTGGGGGAATAGTCGAAATGGGAGCAATGTAGGGTAAGAGGCAGAGAGCCGGTCTTCAGCCACCAAATAATGACGGTCAGAGTGGCGTTTGAGTGGCATTCCCACCACCCAATAAAAAAGGGCTGCATTTCTGCAACCCTTTGATACTT
>JBALVO010000011.1:6544-55704 GCA_036961445.1 Halioglobus sp. | reverse complement strand
CAGCACCTTATCCGCTGGACGAGGGCGGTTGGTTGGTGGGGTCATTAGAGGATTTACAGGGACGATTTAATCTTAATGCGCTGGCGGCCCCGGCTCCTCAGGGAGAGGGTAAACCGCGCTTCACTGCCGGGCAGGCGCAGTTTATTCGTTTGTTACAAGCTCTAGGTGAGCCCGTGGTGAGCGAGCAGGAGGCGATAATGATCACCGAATCCATTGGTGATTGGCTGGATGAAGATAGCAATCCCAATGCCAATGGTGCAGAGGATGAGTATTATTTTTCCAGAGACCCGGCTCACCGCACGGCTAACCGTGCGATGGTCAGCGTCAGCGAGCTGCGCGCGGTGGCCTATATAACGCCGGAAATATACGCGGCGATCGCGCCTTTGGTAACGGTTTGGCCCCAGGTGCCAGCCCCGTTGAATATTCATACAGCACCGGCCATAGTGCTGCGCTCAATTAACGCGGATAATGATCTTAATCCGCTGAGTGAATCTGATGGGGCGTCGTTGGTGGATTATCGCGACAATTCCGGATTTACTGATCTGGATGACTTTTTGGGTAACGCGGTGTTTGGTGGGAAAGCTGAGCAAATGGCCGACATTAAAAAACTGTTGGGTCAAAGTAGCACACACTTTTTAATGCAGGCTGAGGTGGAAGTTGCCGACAGGAACATGCGCTTGTACAGTGTGCTGGAGCGGCGTGGCCGGCGCATCACTGCTGTTGCCAGAGCCAGTGGTAGTTTGTAGCTGCCGGTGTATGAATACTGCAGGGATCGTGACGAATTGCCAGGATAAGAGTGACACGCAAAAATATGAATAAGGAGTAGGCGGGTTTGCAGAATATCGCCGTAATACGGCTGGTCCAGGGCAGATTGGCCTGGTATCCACCGGGGGCTAGCGAGGAGCCCCGTTGGCTGGATAATGAGCTGGAGCTGGAAAAGCTGCGTGCCACGCTGCTGCCGCGCACGGTAGCAGCGTGTTTTGCTGTGCCAGGTATGGACGCGCGCTTGTTACCATTGCAGGTTACTGCCGAGGAGAAAAAACATATCACCAGGTCACTGCCCTTCATGTTGGAGGAGCAAGTGGCAGCGGATATCGATGATTTACATTTCGTGTGCGAAACGCTGGATAAAACCAATCTCGCAGTAGCGCTTTGCTCAGAGCAGAAAATGCATGATTGGCAAGTGTTACTTGCCGACATTCCTGGCATCAGTCGCTGGATTCCCGAGCCACTCTTGCTGCCCTGGCACCCGGGTGAATGGTGCCTGGTACTGGAGGGCGAGGCTGCGATTATTCGCACTGGTTTGTGCGAGGGGTTCAGTGTAGAGCGCGACATGGTGCCGGCCCTGTTGGCCAGCGCCGTAAACGATCAAACAATGCCATCTTCGGTGATTGTATACGGCGTAGACCAGGCAGCAGATATTTCCCTGCTACCGGATGACCTGCAGGGCTTGGCACAGTGGCGCCGGGGCAACCTTTATTCCGCTATGCTACTCACTACCCACGATGGCTTCAGCCTGAACTTACTGCAGGGGAAATATGCCCCACGACTGCCCCTGGCCAGATGGTGGCGTCAGTGGCGGGCGGTGGCAGCGGTCTTTGCGGTGGCCTTCTCCCTGCACTTGCTGGCCACTTATGCCGATTACCGCAATTTGTATAACGAAAATCTGGCACTGCGTGCTGCCGTGCAAGACAGCTACCGCAAGGCTTTCCCCAAAGGGGCGATCGTGGATGCGGAAAAGCAATTGCGCCGGCAATTGGATGCCCTGCGTGGATCCGCCCAGAGTAATGGATTTGTCAGTTTGATGGATAGAGTAGGCGCTGTTATCGCCGGTCAACCCGGTACTACCATTGCCAGTGTTAATTACAACGATAAGGGCGATGAGATGCGCATGAATATTGTTGCCTCTGATTTTGAAGCGGTGGAACAGATGCGCTCGGATATCAATAAGGCCGGCTTACAGGCCGTTATGGAAAGTAGCAGCGCGCAGGCGAATGGCGTGCGCGCGCGCCTACGGGTAAGTGAGCGCTCATGAAGGACTGGTTTATACAACTCAGTCAAAGAGAGCAGATGAGTCTGTTCGCACTGGCTTTTGCCTTGGCGCTGTACCTGCTTTATATGTTTATCTGGTCGCCGCTGGATAGCAAACGCGATAGTTTGCTGGCGCAAAATCAGGTAGTGGCGGCTACGTTGCAGCGGGTAGATGCGATGGTCTCGGAAGTGCTGAACCTGCGCGCCGACGATGCCCAGGGCGGCTCCCGCCGTAATCTCACAGCATTGATTAACCAGTCCACCAGCCGCCTGGCTCTGCAGGTCAATCGCCTGCAGCCCAATAGCCGTGGCGAGCTGCAGGTGCGTATGGAAAGCGCCGTTTTTGATGACGTTTTGCTGTGGTTGCATGAGATGGAGTATCGCGAGGGCCTAATGGTGCGCGAGGTATCCATTACCCAGGCCGGCGCGGGTGGGCGAGTCAACGCCACCGTTCGAATCGCGCAAGCGGGGTAGGGCAATAATGGCGCGATTTACCTGGGCTATCGCCCTGGCGGTACTGTTACTTGTTAGTCTTGTGGTATCTGCCCCGGCCCGCCTGCTGGGTCTGTTTATTCCAGGCCAGCAGGTGCTTATGCAAGGATATAGTGGCACCGTGTGGCGTGGCAGTGCGAGCCGCGCACTGGTGCAGATCGGACCGGGTTACCTGCATCTGGGTGCAGTACAGTGGTCGCTGGATCCCTTTTCTATCTTGCTACTGGCACCGCGTTTGACGCTAAACAGCGCCTGGGGTGATCAGCTTATTGCGGGCGAGGTGGTTTTGCGCGGGCAGCGGGATATCGATCTGCATGAATTCGAGGCGGCAGTATCTGCGGATTTATTGCGCCAGTTTATTCCGGTCGCCTTGACCGGAACGCTATCGGCGCAATTGCAGGACTTACAGTTGCGTGATGGGTTGCCGCACAGTGGCGCCGGCCGGTTAGTATGGCAAAACGGTGGTTGGCAATCGCCCCAGGGTTTGATGCCTCTGGGTACATACGCGCTTGATTTTCAACAGGCCCCCGGGGATCTTTTGCAGGCCCAGGTAGTGACTGTTTCTGGACCGTTGGACGCCAGTGGCACGGCACAGTTGCAGGGAAAGAACTACGCAGTGGATGTCCAGGTAAGCAGTCAGTTGCCCATGGATGCCAGGTTGGAGCAGGCATTGTCGCTGATAGCGGCACCTGAGTCCGGCGGCTATCGGGTCAAGCTTGACGGCGATTTATAGGGTGTGGTTTAGCTGTGTCGACCATGCAAGCGCCAACCCTGTAAATACTGTCGTATAATTTTTGTTTGTTGTTGCATCTGGCAATACCATCCATTTTTAGATTTATAGCAAGAGAATAAATAATGAGTGATACCGATTACAAGAAGTACGAGTGTGTGATCTGCGGTTTTATCTACGATGAAGCCGAGGGCTTGCCCGATGATGGCATTGCCCCGGGAACGCGTTGGGAAGACCTACCCGAGGACTGGGAGTGTCCAGATTGTGGTATCTCCAAATCTGATTTTGACCTCTATGAAGAATAACAGGTAATCAATATGCGCCCTTTCTCTGCTCTGTTTATCGTTGTGTTCTCGGTCATGCTCTCGCCCATTGTTGGTGCTCAGCAGGATGCTATAGAGCCCATGCAGGGCGTGCCGCCCTCGCGCGAGTCACAGGTCACCATGGGTAATTATCGAGATTACCCTATGAGTCAATGGGCGTTTCGCAATGCCGGGGCACCGCTGAATGTGGTGATGATTCCGCGCCAGGGTGACATTCGTCCGTTGCCCGGCCCGCTGCGTCCGGAGTTAGGCGAGCGCGAGTTCACCGACTTGCACGGTCGCACACTGAGTTTCGATGCGTTGTTTGAAGCGAATTATGCCGACGGTCTGGTAATAGTGCAGGGCAGTCGCCTGCTGCATGAGGCTTACTTTAATGGGTTCGGTGCCCACGCGCAGCATATCTGGTTTTCCATGACTAAATCTCTGGCAAGCACCGCATTTGGTGTGTTGGTTGCCGAAGGTAAAGTCGATTTGCAGGCGTCACCAACAAAATATATTCCCGAGTTACGCGGTAGTGGTTTTGAACGCGTAACGATTCAGCAGGTACTGGATCACGCTACGGCGATAGATTTCAAAGAAAACTATACCGATTTAAATGCGGATTTTTCCCGCTTTTATGCCCCTGCACTGAATATGGCCTGGTTGCCTGGCGCAGCAGACGCCCAGCCTGGAAATAGCGATATATACGGGGTTCACGACTTTTTGGTGAAGTTCGTCAAACCCGATTTGGCACTACAGCCGGGGGCTGCCTTTGATTACAACTCCAGTAATGCAGATTTACTGGGCTGGTTGATCGCGCGGATCAGTGGCCAGAGCTTTCAGGATTACGTGCAGCAGCATCTCTGGGCAAAGCTGGGCGTGGAGCATGATGCCTTCATAGCGGTAGATCGAGCCTATATGCCGGTGGTAACCGGCGGAATGAATACGACTGCCAGGGATGCTGCCCGTTTTGGCATGATGATTCGCGACCGGGGCGAATTCCACGGTGAGCAGATTATCCCGGCACAATGGATAGACGCAACACTGGCTATCGACGACACGCTGCGCGCTAATATGGCGGCCAATGCCAAATACGGCAATGACCCCTGGTTGGCCTATCATAATATGTGGTGGGTGCTGGATGAGAAAAAAGGTGAATTTTGTGCCGTGGGGATCCATGGGCAGGTCATCTATATCAACCGCAGTGCGGATACTGTTATGGTCTGGTTCTCCAGCCAGCCAGTGGCATCTGCGGCCGGTAATCCCGACTTTCAATCAAAGCTCAAAGCGGCGCGGGAACTGGCGGACTCAATTACCCGCAAGCCTATGGCGGGCTGACCCGGTTTAAACTAACGTGGCGGGATAATTCAGCTACACTTGCCGCGTAATACACCTCACACACTCCGATAGATACCTGCTATGAATATTATTGAACAACGTCTTGAGTCCCTGCGTGAACTGATGGCCCAGGCTGGTTATGATGCCCTGGTAATTCCGCGGGCAGACGAGTATCTGGGCGAATATATTCCCGCCCACAATGAACGGCTGCTGTGGATTTCCGGTTTTACCGGCTCGGCTGGCGTGGCCGTGGTACTGCCACACAAAGCAGCGATTTTTGTAGACGGCCGTTACACCGTGCAGGTGCGCAGTGAAGTCTCCCCGGATCTATTTGAATACCTGCACCTGGCGGATGATCCACACGCACAGTGGCTCACCCGGGAGTTACCAGCGTCCGCCAGGGTGGCCTGTGATCCGCGGTTGCATAGCCTGCATTGGTATCGGGAAACCGGTAAAACCCTGACCGATGCAGGGCTGGAGTTGATTGCCGACAGTGATAACCTGGTCGACCGTTGCTGGACGGATCGGCCCGCCCCGCGAGTGCTTCCGGCGATGTTGCTGGCAGAATCCTTCACCGGTGAATCCAGTAGTAACAAGCGCCAGCGCATTGCGCAGGTGGTATCAGAGCGCGGTTGTGACGCCGCACTGATCTTTGCTCCTGATTCAGTAAGCTGGTTGCTGAACATCCGCGGTACCGACCTGCCGCAGTTGCCGGTGGTACAGAGTTTTGCCTTACTGCATGCATCCGCCGAAGTGACACTGTTTGTTGCGCCCGGTCGCATTCCAGACGGGTTTTCCGCGCATGTCGGTTCTGGGGTAAGCGTACTGCCGGAGTCTGATGCCGCGGCGGTACTGGCGACCTATTCAGGCCGCAAAGTACTGGCCGATAGCCATGGCGCCAATGCCTGGACACAACTTGTGCTGGAGCGAGGTGGCGCTCTTCTGGTAGCGGGGGAAGACCCGGTGCTGATTCCCAAGGCCTGCAAAAACCCGGTGGAGTTGGCCGGTACTCGTCGTGCGCATGTGCGTGACGCTGTGGCGGAGATTCGCTTTCTGGCCTGGCTGGATGCGGAGGTCGCAGCGGGGTGCTCGCACGATGAGGCCAGTCTCAGCGACAAGTTGTTTTCGTTTCGCCAGATGGGTGAACACTTTCACGAGGGCTCGTTTGATACGATTTCGGCGGCTGGCGCCAACGCGGCCATGTGCCACTATAACCACATGAACAACGTCCCGGCCCCGGTGGAAATGAATACAGCGTACCTGGTCGACAGTGGCGGCCAGTACACCGATGGCACGACTGATATTACTCGCACGGTAGCAATAGGTGACCCCGGAGCTGATGTGCGTCGTATGTTCACCCTGGTATTAAAAGGGCATATCGCTCTGGATCAGGCGCGCTTTCCCCGCGGCACTACTGGCACTCAGCTGGATGTGCTGGCCAGGCAGTTTTTGTGGCAGGAGGGGTTTGATTATGATCATGGTACCGGGCATGGTGTGGGCGCTTTTTTGAGCGTGCATGAGGCGCCCCAGCGTATCTCCAAGCAGCATAATGCGGTGGCGTTGCGCCCCGGCATGATTATCAGTAACGAACCTGGATATTACCGCGCGGGCGCCTTTGGCATGCGCTGTGAGAACCTGGTAGTCGTGCGCGAGGCGCAGCAAGCCAACGGCGAGACGCCGATGCTGGAGTTCGAGGCAATTACTCTGGTGCCGTTTGATAAGCGCATGCTTGATACCAGCCTGATGACCCAGGGGGAATTGACCTGGCTGAATGACTATCATCAGCGGGTTCTTGCCACCACAGGCCCCTTGCTACAGGGCGCGGATAAGGACTGGCTGATAGCGGCCACCACCGCGGTTAGCGCCTGAATAATACCTCCAGTTTGTGTAGACTGGACTGAATAATAAATAACGCTGGAGAATTACCCATGGCTGCAGCTGGCGGCGGACAATGGTCATCCCGTTTTGCATTCCTTATGGCCTCGGTAGGTTTTGCCGTGGGGCTGGGCAATATCTGGCGGTTCCCCTATGTCACCGGCGAGAACGGTGGCGCGGCCTTTGTACTGGTCTACCTGGCCTGTGCCTTTGGCATTGGCGTGCCCATTCTTATGGCGGAATTGCTGATCGGTCGTCGCGGCCAGGGTAGCCCCACCTCGGCCATGGCCACTGTCGCCAAGGAGAGTGGCAGGTCCTCACACTGGAAATGGGTAGGCGGTATGGGCTTGATCGCTGCCTATACCATCGAAATCGTATATGCGGTGGTGGTTGGTTGGGTGCTGTGGTACTTCTTCAAGGCGGTGACCACCGGCTTTAGTGGCATTGATGCGGTAGCCGCCAATGCGGAATTCGCTAGTGTACTCGATAGTAATCTGGGCATGCTCTTTTGGACTCTGGTGGGTCTGGCGATTACCGGTTGGATTATCTACTCCGGTATTCAGGGCGGTATTGAACGGGCGGTGAGTGTGATGATGCCGTTGATGTTCATGCTGCTGTTAGGTCTGGCTGGTTATAATTACTTTGCCGGTGGTTTTGACGAGGCTGTGCAATGGCTGTTTACACCGGATTTTAGCAAGATCGGTTTCGCCACCGTGTTGGCGGCGATTGGCCAGGCTTTTTTCTCCATTGGTGTCGCCATGGGGGGCATGATGACCTTCGGCTCCTATCTGCCAAAATCGATTTCCATCACTCAGTCGGTGCTGATAATCGTGATAGCAGACACCGGCGTGGCGTTGCTGGCCGGCCTGGTGATATTCCCCGCCGTGTTTTATTACGGCCTGGATCCGGCAGCGGGTGCTGGCCTGATCTTCCAGACACTGCCGGTGGCTTTTGCTCAAATGCCAGGTGGTCATTTGTTCAGTGTGTTGTTTTTCCTGATGCTGTCGGTGGCGGGTATCACGTCAATGGTGGGCCTGGTGGAGAGTGTTAACGCCTGGGTGGGGGAGCACTTTGGCATACCGCGACATAAGAGCGCGTTATTGGTGGTAGGCTCGGTCGCCGTGTTCAGCATATTGAGCATTATGTCCTATAACCTGATCGGCGACCTGGCCGTGGGTGGCAAGAATTTTAACGATGTCATGGATTACTTCTCCACCAAGATTCTGTTGCCAGTGGGTGGCTTGTTGATCGCTGTGTTCGCTGGCTGGGTGGTGAAAAAGGAAGTCACTCGCGACGAATTGACCTCTCTCAATGCCGTCACCTATGAGATCTGGCACTTCCTGATCCGCTTTGTGGTGCCACCGGCGGTACTGGTGATTTTTGTCATGGGTGTTATTGGCTAAGCCGGCAGCACCGGGCGCTTTAAGTGGGCACTAGCCAAACAGCTGGAACAGCAGTGGCACCAGGATAGCGGTTGCCAATGCGTTGAGTCCCATGGCCAGGCCTGAAAATGCGCCCGCGACTTCATTGATCTGGAATGCCCTGGCAGTGCCAATGCCGTGTGAGGCAATGCCGATGGCCAGGCCGCTGGCTCTGGGGTCGTCAATGCGTGCCAGCTTTAGCAAACGGGTGGCGGTCATGGCGCCGGTAATGCCGGTTAGAATAACGACCACGGCGGTCAGTGTTGGCAACCCACCCAGTTGTTCTGCAATACCCATGGCCACCGGTGTAGTGACCGATTTAGGTGCGATGGATAACAGTGTTTGTGTGGATGCGCCCAACAGCCAGGCGATACCTACGCCACTTATGGCTGCTGTCAGCGAGCCAAAAAATACCGCGATACTGATAGCGAACAGAGATTGGCGGACCTTTTGTATTTGCCGATACAAAGGAATGGCCAATGCGACGGTGGCTGGTCCCAGGAGAAAGTGTACGAACTGGGCGCCACTGAAGTAGGTGTTGTAGTCCGTTGCAGTGATAGATAGCAGCGCCACGATTGCTATCACGGCTATGAGTACCGGGTTAATCATCGGGTTTTGCCCGCTCTTGTTGTATAGCCACATCCCACACTGGTAGGCCACCAGGGTCAACGTCAATGCCAGCAATGGGCTGGCGGCAAGATAGACCCATACCGACTGTAAATTATCGTTCATCGTGCTGCACTGTTACGCGACAGTGATTGCATGATCCAGGCGGTGACTACAATGGTGATCATTGTGCTGCCGATGATGGAGGCCGCCAGCGGCAGCAGCTCGCTGCCTATCAGCTGCGCATGTAGCATGACGCCGACACCTGCCGGCACGAAAAGTAGGGACAGGTGTGACAACAGGCCGTCTGCCATGCGATCCAGGCCTTCAGGTATCCCGCCTTTGAGCAGCAGGCCAATGAACAAAAGAGCCATGCCGACCACTGGGCCCGGCAAGGGTAGGCCGGAGGCAACGACGAGAATTTCGCCCAGTAGTTGGCAGCTTAATATAACGGTGAAAAAAGTCAGCATGGGTAATTCCTTTGCATAGTAATTGAGCCAGTCACGTCGTCAGCGGGTTTACTGCAGTTCATGCACGCTACATATTGGGCGCAGAAACTCGATTCGATGGGCTTATAGTAAAGGGGAAAACAGTCGCGCGATTGCCATTGCCAGCGGGAACCAGGCTGGCTTATGCTCAAATTCCTCAATAGTTACCTGACGACAGCGCTGCATATCCTCGCATAGCATCTTGTCCACTTGCGCGGCAAAACCCGCGTCCTCAACCAACAGGGTAATTTCGAAATTAAGGCGGAATGAACGGTTGTCGAAATTTGCCGTACCCACCCCGGCTACCTGGTCGTCCATTAGCAGGACCTTCTGGTGCATAAAGCCGTCCCGGTAGCGATACACCTTTACCCCAACGGGTAGCAGATCCCGTGTGTAGGACCAGTTAGCCATGGCCACCACGGGTCCGTCAGGGTTGTCGGGAATGATAACCCGTACATCTACCCCTCGCAGCGCGGCCAGTTGCAGGGCGGAAACGATACCGTGGTCTGGCACAAAGTAAGGACTGGCAATCCAGATACGCTTCCGGGCGGCGACAATAGCCTGATGGTACATCAGCCCGGCCTCTTCATACTCGCTGGCGGGATCTGATGGGAACACCAGCACATTACTATCACCCTTGCGCTCACCCTTGAATTTCCATTCGACATCCAGGGGTCTTCTCGTGGCCCAATGCCAGTCAGTGGCAAAGCAAAGTTCGGCGCCCAGTACCGCAGGTCCCTGGAAGCGGGTATGGGTATCGCGCCAGGGGCCCATCTTCTTCAAGCCCAGGTATTCATCACCCACATTGTGGCCACCAATCCAGGCGTACTTGCCATCGACCACGACAATCTTGCGGTGGTTGCGAAAATTCAGCTGAAAGCGATTGCGGTGTCCCTGGGTGGTGTTGAAGGGTGCGACCTGGACGCCGGTCATCTGCAGTTGTTGGTGCAGCCGGGTGCGCGGAAAGGCCCGGCTACCAATTTCATCGTACAACACAAATACCTTGACGCCGGCCTTGGCCTTGTCCGCCATGACCCGGCACAGGCGTTTGCCCAGATCATCATCACGAATGATATAGAACTGGAACAGGATGTATTTCTCAGCTTGAGCCAGCCCGGCCAAAATACTGTCGAAGGTTTGCTCGCCGTTTATGAGTAAGTCAACGTGATTGCCTGAAGTTGCCGGCATTCGGGCCAGGTTAAACAGGCTGGTGTACAAGGGCGTGTCGCGCGATACGGAAATGACGTGCTCTTGTATCGATGCACTGGTGCGCTCTATCAAACGCAGGGATTCGTCCTCTATCGCTTCACGCTTTTCCAGGTAGCCATCAAATTTATTGCGGCCAAACACCAGGTACAATGGCACAGTGAGCAACGGGAAGGTGAGTAGCGAGATCGTCCAGGCCACGGCGCCCTGCGCTGTTCGTGCCTTGAGGATGGCCTCCAGTGCTGAGACGATCGCCATAACGTAAAACAGCACCAGTACTACCGCGGCGATCTGGGCGTAGAGTGAGGTGTCCATAGATTGGCAGTCTAGCAGGCGGCAGGCTGCCACAACATAGTGTTTTTTTGCGCTAAACTGCCGCTGGGCAACAGCGTTGCACTGGCGTTAGTGCGCGCCTGTGGGAATATCCTCAAATGCCATGCCTTTGTCTGCCCGCGGCTCCTGGGGCAATCCCAATACCTGCTCTGCCAGAATATTGCGCATTACCTCATCGGTACCGCCTGCCAGTCTTACACCGGGAGAAAACAATACGGTCTTTTGGAAATGTGCCTGTTCCGGGCTCAATGCTTCGTCCTGGATAATCCCGGCCTGTCCAAACAACTGGCAGGCGAAATTCGCGATTTCCTGATTCATTACCGCGCCAACCAGTTTGCCCATTGAGGCTTCGGCACCCGCGATACCACCTTTGGCTACGGCGGTAAGCATACGCTTGTTGACTGCCTGCAGGCCCGCATACTGACTGTACCAGGTGGCCAGACGCTCGCGCACAACAGGGTCATTGGCGATGGCTTCACCGTTAAGCTCCAGGGATTTCACAAGATCAAGAAATTGGGGAAAGCCGGTTGGTTGTATGCCGCTGATGGCCAAACGCTCACTCATTAAGACGGTAAGGGCGCCGGTCCAACCTCCGCCAACTTCGCCCAGGCGGTAGGCGTCAGGCACGACGGCGTTGTTGAAAAACACCTCGTTGAAATGTGTACCACCATCCATTTGCTTGATCGGGCGAACTTCCACTCCGGCCTGTCGCATGTCGATCATGAACAGCGTGAGCCCGCGATATTTGGAAACGGTCGGGTCAGTGCGAGTCAGTACAACACCGTAGTCAGAATGCTGGGCGCCTGAGGTCCAGATTTTCTGACCGTTGAGAATCCAGTTATTGCCATCAGGTTCGGCCTTGGTGCGCAAACCTGCCACGTCAGAGCCAGCGCTGGGTTCGCTGAATAACTGGCACCACACATCTTCGGCACTGGCCATACGTGGCAGCAGCTCGAGCTTGGCCTGTTCGGTGGCGAAGTGCATGATCGCCGGCCCGCAGTTGCCGATGCCAATAACAAAATGCGCGTCGCGAGTTTCGTAGTGCTGAACTTCCTGTGACCAGATCACATCGTAAATCGAGTTGTGGCCTGCGCCGCCGTATTCTTTTGGCCAGCTCAGGCAGGCGAAGCCGGCCTCGGCTTTTTTTCGGTACCAGTCTTTGGCTTCCAAAAAGGCCTGTTCGCCCTCCATGCCGCGCATTAAATGGTCTGTGCGGCGGCGCGCGTTGGCGTCCAGCCAGGAGATGACTTGCTGGCGAAAAACAGCTTGTTCCGGTGTATCTTCAAAGTCCATGAACGTGTCTCCTCAGGCAGCGAGCAGTAAGTGCATCGCTACTTTTTCTTTCCAGTGTGGCTGGCTGCCGATAATGCTGGACAGCAGTAGCGCGCGGCGATAGTACAGGTGACAATCAAACTCCCAGGTAAAACCCATGCCGCCGTGGGCCTGGATGTTTTCCTTGGTTGTGAGGTAGTAGGCGTCTGTGGCGCTGACCCTGGCAGTGGCAGCGGCCAAAGGCAGGTCTGGCGCGTCGCAGGACAGTGCCCACGCCCCGTAATAGGCATTGGAGCGCGCCAGTTCAAGGGCCACAAACATATCGGCAAATTTGTGTTTAATAGCCTGGAATGAAGCTATGGGGCGGCCAAAGGCATAGCGCTGTTTGGTGTAGGCTATACCCATGTCCAGAGCCGCCTGGCCGCCTCCGATCTGTTCGAACGCGAATAACACGGCAGCCCTATTCAGTAGCTCCAGGGTCTTTGCCATGCCCTCATTACCGTTGCCCAGTGGTTGCACCAGAACATTGTCGAATGCCATTGATGCCTGCGAGCGTGATGGGTCCATACTGGTAAGCGACTCACGCATTACTCCGGATTGATTCAGATTCACCAGGTAGAGGCCGGGAACGTCGTTGTTGTCATTGGCCAGTAATACCAGGAAATCGGCAAGGTCGCCGTCGGGCACCGGCATTTTCTGGCCGTGCAATACACCGTCTATGACTTTTGCTGACACCTGCAGGGCGCCAAGTCCTTCGCTGGTGGCCAGGGTGCCAATCACTTCTCCAGCAGCGAGTTTAGGCAGATAGTGTTGTTTTTGCTGTTCACTGCCCCAGCTTTTAATGGCTTCGGTAGCCAGGTAAACACTGGAGGAGAATGGTACCGGCGCGAGGGAGCGGCCCAGTTCCTCGGCGATAACGCACAGTTCCAGGTAACCCAGGCCTAGTCCACCGTAAGCCTCCGGGATGGCCATAGCTGTCCATCCCAGGTCCACAATTTTTTGCCACAGTTCCCGCGCAAAAGACGTATCGGTGTCCAGCACGCTGCGCACCACTTCTGCGCTGCATTCGCGGGTAAGAAAATTCCGCGCCTGGTCACGGATGAACAGCTGTTCTTCAGAGAACTCAAAATTCATGCTGGCTACCTCGGTGGGGTCGAGCTTGCGACGGGTGTCGCGTCAAATCAGCTCTTACAGAGGTGGACAATTATAGGGATTTACGCCGGCGTGGCGGCTCAAGAAATTGGACTAGTGGCTTTAAACCGATACCCAAGGCGACAATCTACTGCAATAGGTTGTACTTTAGGCGGGCCACGTCGGCACTACTGAGTTCCAGGCCAAGACTGACGTAGCTGTTGAAACTACCCCAGCGCTGGTCAATCTCGTCGAATGCCGCCTCCAGCCAGGCCGCCTCCACACCCATCATGATTGCCAGCTTGTCGGCAGCCTGACTACCCTTGAATACCCGCAGTAATAACAGCTGCGATTTGCGCGCTTCCAGCGCGTGCTCCTTGCTGGCCAGGTAGTCCTGCATCACTACGTCCATGGGCACGCCCAAAATACGCAGCAGTATTGCGGCGGCGAACCCGGTGCGATCCTTGCCGGCACTGCAGTGCCATAGTACCGGAGCACCATCGGCATCCAGCACAGTGTGGATGAACTGGCGAAATTGAGGCGTAAACTCGTTTGCAAATTGCCGGTTGGCTTTAATCATGGCGGCATGCGGATCGAAATCGTCGAAATTGCCGGTCTCAACGCGTTCCATCACTTCCCCCACAAGGGCTTTGTTGCCATCGTCCAAGGTAGGTATTTCCACCACCGCGAAGCCGGTTGGGTCAGGCAGATGATTGGGTTCCTCCTGTTTTTCTCCGCTAGAGCGAAAATCAATCAGGGTTGCCAGATTCAGTTGTTGCAGATCGTGTAAATCGGTAGCCGAGGAATGGGTAAAGGTGCCAGCGCGGTATAGCACACCCCATTTGACCTGCTCGCCATTGGCGGTGCGGTAGCCCCCCAGGTCTCTGAAGTTGGCGATACCCTGAAAATTGAGCAACCGGTGCTCTTCTCTTTGTGCCTCATCCAGTTGGGCCGGTATCACCAGCGGTGGTGAGGGAACGAACTGGATGACGCCAAATACCAATGTCAGGACGACAAACGCGAGCCAAAATAATTTTTTCCTATTCAATGCCAGCTCCAATAAGACATTGCCAGAGATGCGCTGAGCATAGCACCGAAGACGGCAGGGGGAATAGACAGGCGCAGCTCGTTGTTACCCATCATTGCCAGCAACGACGCGATTAACGATAATCAAGGGTTACGATGACTCAATTCAGGCTCCGATCATGGCATCCTTGCAAGACCAACTTCTCCAGGCCGGCATTGTTGATAAAAACAAAGCCAAGAAAATCAAGCAGGAACAGCGCAAGGAAGCCAGGAGTCGCCAGAAAGGGCACGAGCAGGTAGATGAAAACAAGGAACAGGCCAAGCGTGTATTGGCAGACAAGGCAGAGCGTGCCCGGCAATTAAATAAACAACAGCAGTCCCAGGTCCACAAGAAAGCGATACAAGCCCAGATCATACAATTGATCAAAATGAATCGCGTTGATCGCCAGCATGGTGAGGTGGCTTATCAATTTACCGACGGTACGAAAATCAAGAAACTGTATGTTAGCCAACAGCTGCAAACTGACTTGAGCAAAGGGCGCCTGGCGATTGCGAAGCTGGGCGAGAGTTATGAATTACTTCCCGCTGCCGCCGCACAGAAAATAATGCAACGTGATGAGCAGGTCATCGTACTGCTTAACACCAACGCTAAAACCGCTGTCGATGAGGATGACCCCTACGCGGACTACCAGATTCCCGATGACCTGATGTGGTAGTCCCCTGGTCAGTTGTCAGCAACAGTCGCGGTGAGACCTTTCCCCTGCGCGCAATACGGGTGCGGTAAGCGCATCACAACACTGCAGATTTTGCCCTGCCAAATGCGTCCAGTGCGAAGGCAATATCATCATCGGTCAATGCCGCTGACATCTGGGTACGGATACGCGCTTTGCCTTTGGGTACGACGGGGAAAGAAAATGCCACGACGTAAACACCCAGGGCCAGCATAGCCTCGGCGAATTTTGACGCTAAGGCAGCGTCATGCAACATTACCGGCACAATAGGATGTGCACCGGGCTGCAGTTCAAAGCCCATCTTATCCAGACCCTCGCGAAAAACGGCAGTATTATGCTGCAATCGCTCGCGCAGATCCGGCGAGGTAGTAACAAGCTCTATGGCCTTTATCGCTCCTGCTACCACGGGTGGGGCAACCGTATTGGAAAACAGGTAGGGGCGCGAGCGCTGGCGCAGCAGATCTACAATTTCCTGGCGTGCCGCCGTGTAACCGCCGCTACCGCCACCCAGGGCTTTGCCCAGGGTGCCAGTGATAATGTCAACGCGGTCCATACAGCCGCGCAATTCATGGGTGCCTTTGCCGCTGGCGCCGATAAAGCCGGTAGCATGGCAGTCATCGAAGTGCACCAATGCCTTGTATTTATCGGCCAGATCGCAGATTTCGTCCAGGCGGGCGACAAACCCATCCATGGAAAATACGCCGTCGGTGGTGATCAGCTTGAAGCGAGCCCCGGCGGCATCGGCGGCTTGTAGTTGTGTTTCCAGATGTGCCATGTCGTTATTGTGGTAGCGGTAGCGCTGAGCCCGGCACAGGCGTATACCGTCGATGATGCTGGCGTGATTCAGCTCATCGGAAATCACGGCATCCTCCGGTCCCAGCAGGGTCTCGAACAGGCCACCGTTGGCATCAAAGCAGGAGGGGTAAAGAATGGTGTCCTGGGTGCCCAGGAAGGTACTGAGGCACTCTTCCAGTTGCTTGTGCAGTGTCTGGGTTCCGCAGATAAAACGCACGGATGCCATACCGTAGCCCCATTCCTGCAACCCCTGCGCCGCCGCCGCATTGACTTGAGGATGTTGGGCCAGCCCCAGGTAATTATTGGCGCATAGATTGAGCACCTGCGCGTCACCGCTGACGCCTACATGAGCGCCCTGAGGAGTGGTTATCAATCGTTCATGCTTGGTCAGTCCGGCGCTTTCTATGTCGGCCAGTTCGCCGGCGACATGTTCCTGGAAGCGATCATACATGTTGTATCTCCTGGTCTTCCCAGTTGAGGATAACCTTACTGGCTTCACCGCTGTTCATCACATCAAAGCCCTGCTGAAAATCGCGGTAATTGAGTCGGTGGGTGATGACCGGGGAGATATCCAGTCCGGAATCTATCATTACGGACATTTTGTACCAGGTCTCATACATCTCGCGTCCATAAATACCCTTCAGGGTAAGCATGTTAAAGATCACTTTATTCCAGTCTATCGCGGTGTTTTCGGCAGGTATGCCCAGGATGGCAATCTTGCCCCCGTGGCACATACTGTTGATCAGATCATTGAATGCCTGGCTGTTACCTGACATTTCCAGCCCTATATCGAAGCCCTCAGACATGTGCAGCTCTTTTTGCACATCGGTGATGCTTTCGCGAGTGACGTTCACAGTGCGTGTAGCGCCCAGCGTCGCGGCGAGCGCCAGACGTGAGTCGATTACATCAGTGATGACCACGTGGCGGGCGCCGGCGTGTTTGCAAACCGCAGCAGCCATCGCACCGATTGGTCCTGCTCCGGTAATGAGAACGTCTTCGCCCAGCAGGTCGTATTGCAGCGCAGTGTGCACAGCGTTCCCGAAGGGGTCGAACAGGGAGGCCACGTCCAGATCTATACCCGCTGAATGTTCCCATACGTTAGACATGGGTAAGGCCAGGTATTCGGCAAAGGCTCCGGGTCTGTCCACACCGATACCACTGGTGAATGCGCACAGGTGGCGTCTTCCGGCCATACAGTTACGACAGCGACCACAAACCACGTGTCCCTCTCCGGAGACAATCTGACCCGTGTGGAAGTCGTTGACGTTAGCCCCTACCTCCACGATCTCGCCAACGAACTCGTGACCGACGACCATGGGGACGGGAATGGTTTTTTGTGCCCAGCTATCCCAGTTGTAAATGTGCATATCGGTACCACAGATAGCTGTGCGTCGCGTTTTTATCAGCACATCATTGATGCCCAGTTCGGGCATAGGGACATCTTCCAGCCACAAGCCTTCACGCGCCTCTTTTTTAACCAATGCTTGCATGGATCGCCTCGTTACAATGGGGAACATACGGTATGTTGGAGAATGCTCACTCAATATGCAAAGCATTCTGTATATAGCTTAGTAGTGCGGCAGTGAGTAAGCCAGCCGCAGTGCGCGACTTTGCTGGGATGGGGTGGTTGATTTAGGTTTTTTTTGCTCGAGAGCGTAGTGTGTTATAGCGGCTTACAAGCCAAAGAAAGACATGGATATTAACGAAAATGCGGTTTATTCTTGCCGCAGTCGCGCCACAGCGATTTCCCACAAGTTATTCAGTCGTTTTATAAATATGAGGTGTGTATATGTTGAAATTTGCTTTGCTACTGGTCGCAAGTGTGGCTTTTAGTAGCAGCGTAGTGTTAGCCGGGCAGGACATACGGTTAATGGCCAATACTTCACCTCCTTATGCGGATACCAAATTGCCAGAGCAGGGACTGGCGCTGGAGTTGGTTAAACATATTTACGCAGGCACGGACTATACGCCAGTCATTTCAATTGAAAGCTGGTCTCGTGCTGTGGAAGGCGCGCAGCTGGGCGTCTACGATGCACTGGCCTCAGTGTGGTATTCGCCAGAGCGTAACAAGGATCTGTTGTTCAGTGAGCCCTACCTGCGCAGTGAGCTAATTATCCTGAAGCGTCGCTCGGACAGGAGTGACTACCAGCAGCTGGCAGATCTGTCTGGCGGTCGCCTGGGCGTCAGGGCGGATTATGCCTATGGCGTGGATTTTGGCGCGATACCGGATCTAACACTAATAGAAGAAAATCACATGATTCAAAATCTGCTCAACCTCCTCAATGGTTCAGTTGACTTTGTCATTGGTGATCAGCGCACCGTCACTCTGCAACTGCACGAGTATCTCGAAGACAAAATCACCCAGTTTGAGGTGGTTTCCATTAAGCTGCCGCCGGTAGAGCGTCATGTTGCGGTCAGCCGCAGCCTGGCAGGTCATGAAAAGATGATCGCAGAGTTTAATCGTGCGTTAGCTGCATCACGCAAAGACGGTTCTCATGACGCGATTGTTAAAAAGTGGGATGCGCGCTACGGCGGTATAGAATAAGCCTTACGCTTTTCCTACTTTGTTCGCCAGCGCCATTCCCACCAACATGGCAACAACGAATATCACTGTCTTGTTGTCCAGGTAAACCAGCGCAGATAGCGCTGGTCCCGGGCAGTAGCCATAAACTCCCCAGCCAATGCCAAAGATTGCAGCGCCGCCAAGCAGACGGCCATCCAGCGTGGTCTTGGTCGGTAGCGAGAAACGGGCCGATAACAAGGGCTTCTTTTTTTTCAGTACAAAGGGAAATGTCACCAGGGTGACGCAGACGGCGGCGCCCATTACAAAAGCGAGATCCGGTACCCAGGTTCCGAATATATCAAGAAAACCCAGTACCTTGGCGGTATCAGTCATACCGGAAACAGCCAGCCCAGTACCAAATACCATGCCACATAGCAGCGCGATAAGACCTCTCATTTAAAAGCCCTCCAGCAAATGGCGAAGGACATAGACGGTTGCTATTCCGGTTGCCATAAAGGTAACTGTGGCGACAATGGAGCGGACGGAGAGCCGGCCTATGCCGCAAACCCCATGGCCACTGGTGCAGCCAGATCCCAATTTCACGCCGAAACCCACCAGGAGTCCGCCGCCAAGGGCGTACCACCATGGCAGTGGGCTTGCAGCGGGGTAAGGGATGGCTGTAAACGTGTGGTACAGCAGTGGCCCTATGACCAGGCCAACCACGAATAACCAGCGCCAGGCATTATCAGGTTCGCTGGAAATTGCGTTCCAGACGATGCCGCTGATACCGGCGATGCGGCCCAAAAAAAACAGCAGGGCTACTGCTGATGCACCTATCAATAAGCCGCCTATTAATGGCGTGGTGTAGCTAAGCATGGGGCTTCCTCGTGGTTAGCTGACTTAACGGTTCTCATATCTGTTGAGATCGAACAGGCCTGCCTCAACGGGATAATGCTTTTTGTAGTGGGCGTTGAATTTATCACTGATTTTCCAGAACCATGGGGCGTTGCGTCGCACCCCATATTGGGACACCAGCTGCGCATAATCCTGCTCACTACGTAACCCTATTATTTCTTTAACGAAGTCCTCGAGTTGCGCCTCGGACACCTGGAAAAATACGTTGGGGTAGGAGCCGATAAATCCGTTGACCACGGTTAAGTAGTCTTCCACGAGAACACGTCGTTGTGCTTCTTTGAAAATTTGGGCGTTGTTGAGGTACGCGTCGTTGTGCACTATAGAGTACATCTGTGACTCACCACTGGCGTCAAGCACTTCAACAAATGCCACCTCGGGCATAAAGCTAAACGGCTTACCTGTGAGCGTTTGCAAGTGGGTGAAATGGGAGTTGGACGTATTGTAGCGCAGCGCTTTGGCTCCGTTCAGACGTTGCTGTAACGTCGTTAATAACTCCTGTTTGGGGTCTTTGGTGTGATAGACAATAGCGCTGTCGCGATCAAACTTGGCGGAGTCCCCCAGTACGAATTCTTTCACGTGCGCACTGGCCTCGCGATACCAGAAATTGCGCAGAGCGATGCGATCATCTTTGGGTAGAAATAGCAGGAAGTTTTGTTCTCCCTCCATGCGCAGGAAGTCCATGTATAAACGGGTCTCGAGCTGGTGCGATACATTGCCAAAAACATCAAAACCTGCGACCAGTAGATAATGAATACGCTCTAACAAGGAATAATCAATGACCCAGGCGGTTTTAGGTTGTTGGCCAACAAAGCCCTTGACCACAGAGGCGCTGTCGTTGTGCCGGAATATGGTGAGTGCGGCGTTGTCGTTGTTGCCATTGCCGTCCCAAAACGTCTTCAACGATAGGTTTGCGGGGTGCGTGTTCAAGAATTTGGATTTGGCCTTGAGATATTTTACCTGGTCGCGCGAGTAGCGGCGCCATTCGACCATCGATAGCAGCATGCTACGCGAGGCAACGGGCAGGCGCAGATTCTTACTTTCCATGGCGAGAAATTCGCCGTTATGGTTGGCACTTTTTGTGTCCGGGTTGATAAATGCGACCCAGAAGTGATCATCGATGACGTTCAGTGCTACCTGGCCACGACACACCGGGCCCTTAATAAAGCCCATAATGGTGAACTGGGCCTCGTCTAGCATGAACTTATAGCGTGATTGTACCGGTAGTTCCTGGAAGGCAATAAAGGGGTTTGATGCCACATCAGTGGCGTAAGATGGCAGGCTGGTCACCTCATAGTCAGCCTCAATAAACAGCGCTTGCCAGCGTTGCATCCGCTGTTCGTTCAATGCATATGGCATATGGCGCTTGGCCAGAACACTGGTTCGTAACGGTTGCAAACGATAGTAAAATTTGCTCTGCCCGGGTGGGTCATAGGGACGCCTGGTGGCGATCTTGTCTATGGGTTGTCCCGTCGGTGTGCGGGAGCGAACCAGGTTGTAGTAGCCGGGTTTTTCCCTGAGATCAGAAAAATACAGATCGCCCACAAACAGATGCTCGTACATGTAGCGAGCCATTAATTGTTGCTTCAAACTGGCACCATTGAAAAATGATTCCCAGCGCTCTATTGCGGCAATTTCATCGCCTGGGGGCGCTGGTCTTGCCACTCCGGGGCTACCTTCGCCCAGCCATTGGGTCAGTTGACGGTGTTCGTCATCGTTAAGGCCTGGCAATCCGTAGGGCATGCCCCATAGGGGATAGTCGCTGGCGTAGCTGTCCATTTCGTCAGGCTTTGCGCACTGTTGCTTGCGGTCCAGGCTGAAATCGAAGCTGGAGGGAAGTGGCCCATCAGTAGGCAATGGATGTTGTTGCTTCAACTGCAACATGCGGTGCATCACGCTTTGTTCCGGGTCGGCGTCATCGAGCACTGGGTAAAAACCTTTGGTGCGCCATTCCTGTGTGCTTTTTGCATCTTCAAACAAACGCGTCATATTGGCGGTGCGTAAACGGGTGCCATCATAAACTTTGACTTTACTGGCACCGCGTTGCAGTCCCGTCCACGCATCGAGCTTGAGCTGACACGGCGCATCATAGCAACCGTGACAGACCATGCATCGCTGTTCAACGATGGGTTTGATCTGCGCAGGATAGTCAGTCTCGGCGAAGGAGGAAGCATACGGCAGCAGGATGAGGGCGAATGCCGTCAAAATTGTAAAGCGGAAATTAAGCATGGCGGAATTCTGCGGCTTTGGTGCCTGTAATGCAAGGTTGGGTGTATTGCTGGTGGTTTTGATTGCTGTATTTGCAGGCGGTTGTTGCACCTGTAAACTGGGCAATTCATGAACAACAACTGACGGCGGGCGCGTTAATGAGTGACCAACAAGTGAAAACCCTGGGCGCGATACTTTACAATAACTTCGAGTTGCTCGATTTGTATGGCCCGCTGGAAATGTTTGGGGCGTTGCCCGGCCAATTCAACATAATTACCGTGTCTGACCATGCCGGCCCTGTTGCATCAACACCGGGACCAAAATCGGTGGCGGATTTCGGCTATGCCGACTGTCCACCGCTGGACCTGATTCTGTTACCAGGTGGCTTTGGAACCATGGCAGAGTTAGAGAACGAAAACCTGTTGAATTTCCTGCGTGACCGCTCCCAGGACGCCCAGTGTGTAATGTCGGTCTGTTCCGGCTCTGCGATTCTCGCCCGGGCAGGCCTGCTGGATGGGCGGCGAGCCACGTCCAACAAACAGTTGTTCCAGGTGGCAACACAGCAAAGCGACAAGGTTGAATGGGTAGAGCAGGCGCGCTGGGTAGAAGACGGGCGATTTGTCACTGCCTCGGGGGTGTCAGCAGGCACCGACATGGCGCTGGCTGTGATCGCCGGAATGCTTGGTGAACAACACGCGCAGATGATCGCCGATTTTACCGAATATCAGTGGCACCGGGACGCCGATGATGATCCATTCGCCAAATTCCTGAACGCAATGGATGTTGATGTTTTTGCCGAGGTTTTTAAGTAATCGAAGTACGGGACTACCTAGCGGCGGTCGAATTTTGTCGCCAGCACCATTGCTGACTCGGTGTCTTCGATGCCCGGGATAGCGCCAATGCGATCCAGCGCCGCGTCCATGTCGCTGGGGGATTTCACTCGCATGATAGCCACCAGGTCAATTTTTCCACTGACCGTATACAGCGCTTCTACCTCCGGCATGTCCGCCAGTGCTGTAGCGACGGCAGCCCCGTAGCGCGGTTGTACGACCAGGTTTACGTATGCCTGTAGTGTCGCGGCTTTGTACTTTTCGCCCAGCTTTATGTGGTAGCCGGCAATAATGTGGTCAGCTTCGAGCCGCTCCAGGCGCTTTTGTACTGTCGTGCGAGACAGGCCGAGCTCACGGGAGAGTTCGCTGACTGACTTTCGTGCATTGCGTTGCAGCGCTGCTATCAAGCGATGATCGTTTCGGGTCAAATCCACAGCTTATTTCTCATACTGCTAACAGTAGTGTGCATTTTGACTTATATTCGGTCGAATTAGCTAGTTTTTGCAACTATTTTTTTTGCAATGTTCTCTAGGACAATGAGGGATAATTGAACTAGGTCAGTGTCATGTCGGGTCAGGTATCAGGATTATTGAGGTCATACGAGGGTGCTTACCCCTATACCCATTGCCGCGATGTTACGCGATCGTTAAAACCTACCGAGCCCGTATACTTGTTCAGTCCGTCCAGTTTGCGACAGCGGGCGTTGAGCTTTCAACAGTCGTTCCCGGGTATTGTCAGTTATGCACTAAAAGCCAATCCGGAAAATCGGGTGGTCGATACCCTGGTCGAGCAGGGTATCAGGCACTTCGATGTTGCATCCATCGGTGAGGTTGCGGCTGTTGCTGCACGTCATCCGGAGGCCACATTGCATTTCAACAACCCGGTAAAGCCCTACGAGGCTATTGAGCAAAGCTACAGGCAATACGGTGTGCGTTCTTTTGCCCTGGACGAAGCAGCCGAGTTCGACAAAATAAGAAGGGCCACTGGTAATGCGTCGGACATTTTGTATTCGGTGCGCTTTAAATTGGGTCATGGCGGCGCCAGTTATGACTTTGGCAGCAAGTTCGGTTGTTCGCCCTATAAAGCCGCTGCTTTGTTGCGCCTGGTGGCCGCATCGGGGGCGCGCGCCGCATTGACTTTTCACCCGGGTTCGCAATGCACGGATCCACAAATGTACGCGCGTTACCTGCGCGCCGCAGCGCGCATCGCTGCCCTGTCCGGCGTGGATCTCGAGCAGGTCAATGTTGGCGGTGGGTTTCCGGAGTATTATGAAAATACCCTCGCACCGCAGTTACAACACTACTTCTCGGTAATCGAACAGGCGCGCGACACCTATTTCAACAACAAACCGCAGTTGATGTGTGAACCCGGGCGAGGCATGGTTGCGTCATCGGTATCACTACTGGCGCGTGTTATACACGTGCGCGATCATGGCCGCTCGCTGTTCCTCAATGACGGCGTTTACGGCGGCCTGCAAGAGCAGTCGCTGGTTGACTTGCACTTGCCGGTGAAAGCCTGGCGCGAAGGCCAGCTACTCTTGGGACCTAGCGTCGATTGCCATGTGTTTGGTCCTACTTGCGATCCGGTGGACCGTATCTCTCGTCAAATAGCTGTTCCTGCGCATATGAAGACCGGTGATTATCTTGAGATTGGTCTGCTGGGGGCCTATGGATCGGCGACGTGCACCGCTTTCAATGGTTTTCGTCCGGCGCTTTATGTTGATGTAGCTAACGGCTTCTGAGTTTATTCGCACTTTGATGTGCGGCAGTAACCAGACTGGTCATGTACCGCAGCGATCTGAAAACATAGCAGGCGACTTCTGCCGCTACTGGTAAATATAGTCAGTCTATGCGTCCTTGCTCTGCACGGCGCTGGCACTCCTTGCATGGTAGCATTTGGCTACAGTCATAAATCTGGAAGAGACTCCCGTGTCAGAACCGTTGAGCAGCGCTGTAATACGCGAACGCCTGTGCCGCTGGTTGCAGGACAAACTGCCGCATTCCCGGCAGTTGGAAATTTCCGAATTTACTTCCCCTGAGGCTGGCGCTTCCAACGAGACTCTTTTGTTTACAGCGACCTGGCTGGAGCAGGGGAGCAGGAAATCCCGTGGTCTGGTAGCTCGTCTCAAACCGAATACCGAGGGTCTGTTTCGCAGCTATGATATTGCCCGGCAGTTTCATGCCATGGCAGCGCTGGCGGACACGGACGTGCGCGTGCCGGCCATGATAGGGCTGGAGATGGATGAGGCCATACTTGGCCAAGAGTTTTACGTGATGCAGCGTATTGAGGGGCGCTATCTGGCGGACAACCCGCCCTATCATATGGATGGCTGGCTTACGCAATGTACAGAGCTTGAACGCGGCGTAATCTGGCGTAACGCAGTCATCGAGATAGCACGTATCAATCGCGTGGATTGGCAAGCGCTTGGCTTTGGCCAGATTTGTGATTACGCCCCCCACGCTACGCCGCTACAGCAACAGTTAGCGGAGTATGAGTCGCTATTGGTCTGGGCCGAGCAGCAAAATCGCCCCTATCCCAAGTTGCATGCCTGTCTCGGGTGGCTGCGCGAGCAGCAGCCTGAAAGTCAGCCTACAGCGCTGTGCTGGGGCGATGCAAAAGCGTCGAACCTGATGATGCAGGGCACTGACATTTGTGCCACGCTGGATTGGGAGCTGGTGCATCTGGGTAATCCGGTACACGACCTCGCCTGGTGGTTAGTGCTTGATGGCAGTTTTACCGAAGGTCTGGGTATGCCGCCTCTGCAGGGCATACCCGAACGGGCAGAACTGATTGCCCTGTGGCAGAGCGAGAGTGGCTGCAGTGTGGCTGATCTTGATTACTATGAGTTTCTCAGTGTGTTCCAGTTTGCTGTCATCATGACGCGGGTTGGAACGTTGCTGACAGCCAGAGGTATTTTTCAACCCCAGGACGAGTTCGATGTGCACAATACCTGCACGCCCTTGCTTGATCGATGGATGGCCAGGCATGGTCTTGCCGCCTGACGCCAGGCCTCCAGAGACGCACTAAGAGGTTATATTTTCCGGGCCCCAATAGGCCTTCATGCTGTTTACTTTGCCCTCATGGTTGAACTCGAACACGTCGATTATGTCCACGATCATGCCTGGCATTTGTACCTGAAAAGGAAAGGCTACGGCGTTGCCGCTGCAGCGAGGTTCGCCGGTCAGTGCCAGCTTGGCGCCGGAGGCCAGGGCTCCTTCGTAGAAGGCACACACGGCCTCAATACCATCGTGGATCTCTGTGCCCACCGGGTCCTCCACCCTGGCGTCGACAGCGTAAATGTCCTTGATAAGCGCCATATCAGCGCTCTCGAAAGCCTCAACATACTTGTGGACCATGGCTATTTTGTCTTTGGCATCCATCAATATTCCCTCGTAATTAATAGCCACTGAGTGTGGCGAAGCGATCCTTGTGATAACCGGTATCCCCGAATATCTGCATTGCCACCCGGGCGCGCTTCAGGAAAAAACCGATTTCCAGTTCGTCGGTAACCCCAATGCCGCCATGCATTTGCACTGCCTCATTGGTTACCAATTTCACCAGCTCGTTCAGTTTGGCCTTGGCCAGACTGGCAAGTATGGGCAATTGTTCCGGCGCATCGTCCACTGCGCTCAGGGCCTGCAATAGTACCGAGCGACAGAGTTCGAGCTCAGATTGTATATGTGCGGCACGGTGTTGTAATGCCTGGAAGCTGCCAATGGGCACGCCAAACTGCTCGCGATCCTTCAGGTAAGCTACGGTGCGCTCGAAGGCCTCCAGGGCGCAGCCCATCATCTCTGCAGCAATCGCGACCCGGCCTCGATCCAGTACTGGTTCCAATATAGCCCAGCCATTGTCGGCTTCGCCGATCACATTGTCAGCGCTGACCTGGACATTTTCAAAGCTGATATTGGCGGCATTGCGACTGTCGGCCATGATAGTGCGATGGCAGGTGACGCCCTCCGCTTGCCGATTTACCAGCAGCAGGATAAGGCCTTCGCTTGATCTTGCATCGCCACCACTGCGTGCCACTACGATTAGCTGGTCAGCACTATGACCGTCCAGTACAAAGGTTTTACAGCCATTGATGACATAGTTGTCACCGCTGTGTTGTGCGCTGGTGGCAATATGGGTGGGGCGGTGATGATGGGATTCTTCCAGTGCCAGGGCGAGTGTGAGGTCGCCGGCAGCAATTGCTGGTAACAGTGTGTTTTTTTGCTCCGGGGTGCCTCCCAGCAGAATCGCAGTAGCGCCTATCGCGGCAGAGGCAAACAGGGGAGACGCAGTGAGTGTTCTGCCGGATTCTTCCAGGACCACGCCCAGGCCCAGGAATCCGAACGCCAGGCCACCGTACTCTTCAGGCAGTATGATACTGGCCCAGCCCAGCTCTGCCATTTGGCGCCATAATTGCGGCTCGTAACCCAGTGGGTCGCAGGCATCGCGGAGCTTGCGCAATGCGCTCACCGGCGCATTGCCATGGAGGAAATCCCTGGCAGTACTCTGCAGCAGACAGTGTTCCTCGTTCAAAACAAGCGCCATGGTTTCCTCCTATGACTGCGGCAATTCAAGAATACTTTTGGCGATTACGTTCAGTTGTATCTCAGAGCTGCCCCCGGCAATGGTCATGGCCTTGGACATGGCCCACAGGCGCAAGGTGTCGATTTCCTCCTGGGTGAAGTCTGCTCCCTCCCAGCCCACACCGCGGCTACCCATGATGGCTAGCAGTAGTTCACTTTTGCGTATCTCCGCTTCAGTACCAACGTACTTCATAACCAGCGGTGCCGCACTGCGCACACCGCTGTTCCTCTCTTCAAATGTGCGAAAGTGTGTCAGGGCTATCGCATGCATTTGCATATTGTAATCAACCAGGTCGCTGCGTAGTTGCGCATCGACGATATGACCGTCCTCGAATTCCAGGTATTGCTGCGCTGCAGCGGTTGGCTCGATTACTTTGCGCGGTGAATCGCTGCCAATCTCGGCCATTAACTTGCGTTCATGCACCAGCAGTGCCTTGGCGACAGACCAGCCTTTGTTGAGTTCAGCTACCAGGTTTTCCCTGGGCACTTTGACATTGTCAAAGAATGTCTGGCAGAACTCCGATTCACCGCTGATCAGCGCTATCGGTGTGGTACTGATGCCCGGGTCGTCCATGTCGATTAACAGGAAGCTGATGCCCTCCTGTTGTTTGCCGCTGGAATCGGTGCGTACCAGCGCGAATATCCAGTCGCATTTGTCAGCGGCTGTCGTCCATATTTTACTCCCGTTGACCAGGAAGTGATCGCCTTTGTCTTCAGCTTTGCATTGCAAGCTGGCCAGATCGGAGCCTGCACCAGGCTCAGAGTAACCCTGGGCCCAGCGCGTTTCGGCGTTAATGATGGCGCGGATATGCTGTTGTTTTTGCTGTTCATTACCGTATTGTAAAATGGCCGGACCGAGCATCCACAGACCGATACCGTAAAGCGGCGCGCGCGCATTGATACGTTTCATTTCGTCTTTGATGATTTTGCCCTGCATGGCAGTGAGGCCACCGCCGCCGTATTGAGTGGGCCATTCAGGTGCTATCCAACCCCGGTCACGCATACGTTCGTACCAGGTTTTGGCGTCCTCGCTGGGGAATTCGCCGCGACGCCCCCCCCAGAATTGTTCCTGTGGGGTAATGGGCTGGCGTTGGGATTCCGGGCAATTGGATTGCAGCCACTCGCGCACCTCGCTGCGGAACTGTTCCAGGTCTGGCAAAATATCTCTCCTGATAAATACTGCAGTAGCGAATGGCCTGCAGTCACCCTGCGGGCACGGTCGGTCACAGTGGCAGTATGATACGAGTGTGGGGCAGCCCGATAAAGGTGCTTAAGGTTACCCACCGGGCACAACAGTACAATGGCTCAATAAGTCATCCTGCCTGATATAAATAGCTCACTATTGCGCCGCGGGTTAATCAGCTCGATGCGGTTTACTGCCTCGTACTGGCCGGGTTGACCCTCCAGCGCCTGGACTGCATGCTGGCCTCTGATTTTCAATGGGATACAAATATGGAGCGCTTTACCGACAAAGTTGTGCTGGTAACAGGAGCCGGTAGTGGCATCGGCAAGGCCAGCGCCACGCGCATTGCACAGGAGGGCGGCGCGGTCTTCTGTGTCGATCTGAATGCAGCGGCGGTCGAGTCCACAGTGACTCAGATCACCGCAGCTGGTGGTGTGGCCTGCGCCCACGTCTGTGATATTGCGGACGAGGAGAGTGTCGCGGCCTGCGTGGCTGCCTGTGTTGAGCGCTACGGTAGTCTCTACGCCCTGGTTAATATGGCCGGCGTGTTGCGATTTGATGATACTGAGCAGTTGGCCATTGCCCAGTGGCAGAAGGTTATCGATATCAACCTGACCGGCACCATGCTGTTGTGCCGTGCGGCTTTACCGCACCTGTTGTTAAGTAAGGGCAGTATCGTCAATGCCGCTTCGACTGCGGCGCTGTCGGGACTGCCGTGTGGCGTAGCTTACTCTGCCAGTAAGGGTGGCGTATTGGCCATGACCCGCAGTATTGCGGTGGAATATGCCAAACGGGGTGTACGCGCTAACTGCGTGTGTCCCGGTGATATTAAAACAGGCATGACCGACGATGTGAGCTTTCCAGAAACGATGGATTTTGATTTGATTTCACGCATTATGTCCCTGTCAGGAGCGCGGGAGCCCGCGGTTATGGCCGGTGTTATAGCCATGCTGGCCTCTGAAGACGGTATACATATTACCGGAGAGGATATACGCGTAGATGGCGGTACCCTGTCATAACACGCCGGCACGCTCTATTGGGATTTGATCAGCTTGACGTTGTAGCTTAATGTCTGGTCTCCGCGCTGGGTCGGAGTGGCAAAACCGATGCCAGCGCTGACTCCGCTGGGGCTTTAAATGGCAGTATTGACGCCCTCCAGGCTACTGACAAGGCTGGCTTTACTGAGTTGATCAACATGGGCACGACTCGGGTTCTGCTGTTACTGGTTGAACGCCTGCACAAAAGCCCGAATACGCTTGGCATTGGCGCCCAGATCACTAACGCCAACACGGGAACTGGAGCGTAAATCCAGCAATGTTCCCTGGGCATTGGAGCGTACGCGTATCATGACGTCATCCTTGAACCCCATGATACGGGTCGTATCTACTGCCTCGATAACACCTGTGTTGCGGTCCTGGTGATAAATGTCCCAGCCCAGATTTGTGGCTACTTGTACTGCGCGATCGAATACCTCATCAATGGCCGCTTCGCTGACGATGGTTTGTATGTCAGCATAGGCCTGCTGCTGTTGGCTCATGACTTCGCTATCCAGCTCAAGTGAGTTAGCGCCGGCGCTGCGTTGCTTGGGGGCTACAGTGAAGATTGGGGGATCGTCGATGTCGGTAGTGATGTCGTGTATCGGTGGGTAATCACCGCTGCCACCTGCCAGGGATAATAACAGCAGGGCTCCGGGTAGCATGATGATCGCACGCATACTGATTGCCTTGCGCCAGTGGCCAAACCGCGGCAACACCAACATGACAATTGACACCAGCAGTAGCAGGGCCGCACCCAGGCAACTGATTGCGTATAACAACAGACCTTCCTGCCAGGCGCCTGAGCGAACAGTGAGTACAGCTATTGGCAGTATTAGTAGCATCGTCATGGCCAGGTAGCCTGTCCAGTTCACCACTGCGGGAGTTTTGTTATGGTCTTTCATGGCGTGCCCTGAAGAATGACTTTTTACGCTGACAAGAATACTACTAGTGTCTGATGCTGGCGAGGGCTGTTGTTGGTTCAATTGTGCAGCCCTGTGGCGAGTTTAGGGGAATGGTGTTTGAGCTTGGGCGAGTCATCTGCTTAACTTGCGCGCAGTCAATTGTTCGTGGTGATGCAATGCGTATCACGGCGTCATAAACGCAACAGGAAAAGGTAAAACTATGGGTAGAGTCGCTGGCAAGGTTGCCATAATCACGGGTGCTGCAAGTGGTATGGGTAAGGCGGATGCCATATTGCTGGCCGCCCAGGGCGCCAAAGTGGTGGTTGCAGATCTCAATGAGGTCGACGGACAGGCAGTGGCCGACGCAATTGGGGAGAGTGCGATATTTTTGCGTCTGGATGTTACCGACGAAGATAACTGGAAGTCAGTTATCGCCCAGAGTGTGGAAAAATTTGGGCGCCTGGACATTCTGGTAAATAATGCTGGCATGATTGCCCTGGGTACCATTGTCGATACCGACCTGGAAACCTGGCGCATGATTAACGCGGTCAACAGCGACGGAGTGTTTCTGGGATGCAAGCACGCAATTCCCGCCATGACTGAATCCGGTGGTGGGTCGATTATAAACATGTCATCTGTGGCAGCGATTCACGGGCAATCGTTTGTCGCCGCTTACACTGCAAGCAAAGGAGCGGTGCGCTCCCTCACCAAAAATATCGCCATGTTCTGTAAAGAGCAAAAAAATGGTATTCGCTGCAATTCTATTCACCCGGATGGGGTGAAGACGCCTATGGTGGTTAAGGTCGCCACGGGTAAGAGCACCGCCACCCAGGCGGAGATTGATGAAATAGGTAAATTCGGCAATATGTGTGAGCCCGAAGATATTGCCAATCTGGTTCTCTATCTGGCGTCTGATGAGTCGGGGTTTGTTAACGGAGCTGAAATGTTGATCGACAACGCGTCAACCATTACGCCCCCGTTGGGCGTTTAGCGTCAACGAAGTTAACTGAGGGTTTGAAGGGGCGCGATGCAAAAGCTGGTTTATCCTGTCTGGGCAGATGAGGCGTTGGCGCAGGATGCGTTTCGCGACCTGTTGGTGCAACAACTGGGCCCGCAACTGGCCAGCCATTCAGGTGTGCATGGATTGCGTATTACTGTAGTCGACAGTGCGGTCGCGGCGGCGAGCGGGCGACGTATGCAAAGCCACCCGCCGACACCGGACGCAGTGCTGTCTATGTGGGTTGATAGCGCCGGGCGCGTGCAAGACTGGGAAGATTTGATTGATTCCCGGGTAAGCCGCAAGAACTGTTACCTGGTGGCTGAAGCGGAACCCCTGCCCAGCCAGCAGAGGCATCCCAGCGCCCCTGGCGAACGAGTTTACGGTATGTGTCAGGTGGTATTTTTCTCGCGGCCAGCGCACCTTGGCAAAGACGATTGGCTGGCACTGTGGCAGGGCAGCCACACTCAGGTGGCAATCGACACCCAGTCTACGTTTGGATATCGCCAGAACGTGGTGCTGCAATCAATGGGTGAAGATGCGCTGCAATTTGACGCCATAGTCGAAGAGAATTTTCCCGACGAGGCGATGACCTGCGATCACGCGTTTTACGCTACCGGGGGTGATTCAGAGCTCTTGCAACAACGCATGTCCACGATGATGGACAGTTGTGCCCGCTTTATCGATTTCTCAACAATCGACGTGATACCCATGAGTGAATATGTGATCAAGCCGTTTGCAAGGCCCTGATTCTGTCATCCAGTGGCGGGTGGGAACGAAATAGACCTGACAGCCCCTGTTTTAGTTGTTCACTGATGCCAAATGCCGTTAATTCTCCGGGCAGGTCCTGGGGTTGTCCCTGTTCCAATTGCAGTCTCTGTAGAGCGGCAATCATATTGGCGTTAGAGGTCAGCCTGGCGCCGGCGTGATCCGCGCGGTACTCGCGCCACCGGGAAAACCAGAACACGATGGCGCTGGCCAGAAAACCCAGTACCAGTTCCGCGACGATAGTAACTACAAAGTAACCTATCCCATAGCCGCGTTCAGTCTTGAACACGACGCGATCGACCGTGTGACCGATAATCCGTGCAAAGAACATTACGAAGGTATTTACCACACCCTGTATCAGGGTCAGTGTGATCATATCGCCATTGGCCACGTGGCCGATCTCATGCGCCACTACGGCCCTCACTTCACCGGGTTGGAAGCGTTGTAACAGGCCCGCGCTGACAGCGACCAGGGCGTTATTGCGGTTCCAGCCAGTGGCGAAGGCATTGGCGGCTTCGGAAGGGAATATACCCACTTCGGGCATGCCGATACCTGCTTCTGCGGCAATTTCCCGCACGGTGTCGACCAGCCATTGCTCTTCGCGATTGTGGGGCTGTTCAATAATTTGGGTGCCGGTGCCTCGCTTGGCCATCCATTTAGACAGAAACAGGGAGATTAACGATCCGCCAAAGCCAAAAATGGCGCAAAAGATCAACAGTGCACCAAGATTAAGGTCGACGCCGTTTTCGGCGAGGATACCCTGCAGCCCCAGCAGGTTAAAGACAATGCTGACCAGTATCAGTACGGCCATATTAGTGGCCAGGAATAATAAAATTCTCATGGGAAACGCGATGCCCTATTCAGATCAAAAAGCAGGGTTTGGACAGTGGTTCAGGGCTCAGGTTCCCGCCTGGCTTGACGCTTCCAGGGCAGGCTCTGCCTCAGGATCGACAGCGCAGTGGTCCTGTGCCTGCATGTCAGCGTCAATGGCCAGCGCAGCGTCAGGGTCCAGCGCCAATGGTATCTGACTGGCCTGGATAATAGGCTCGCCCCTTGCGGTCAATTCAACCGCGAGTGTTTCACCGCGCAGCGCTATATCCTTGGAGCTGAGTTCGAACAAGGTGTTGATGGCCTCATCTTCGTGCTTGGCACGCATGACAACCCGGGGTTCGGAGCCGTCTACCCAGCTTTTGTTCTTGGCCCAGTAGTGTCCCAGTTGATTTCGAATCACAAATGCTTCAGCCATAACGGTGGAGTTTTCCTCAAGGTTCAGCGCGCAAGTGTAAGCATTTGCGCACCTGGTTGCTACTAATGTGCTTATCCCAGCAGTAAATCCTTGGCCTGGTTGACCTTGGCTGCCAGGTAGTTGTTACCACCACGGTCTGGATGCAGCTTTTGCATGAGTGTGCGGTGTGCCGCCACAATATCTCCGTCGTTGGCGTCTTCAGCCAGCCCCAGCACCGCCAGTGCTTCCTTGCGGCTCATAGTGCCGCCGCTTTCGTTGGCCTGTTGCTGTTCACCAAAAGGGGGTTCACCCGGGAAGCGCTGCTGCAGGTAGCTGTCGAGTAGCTGCACGGAGTCGCTGTCTTGCGCGCGACAATAATCGAGTAACTCTTCGAGTTGGATTCTGTCCATCTCTGCCAGGCGCCATTTCTGGTAGCGTCCTTTGAGTACCTCACCTTCTAAAGCGCCGCTGTCGTGATCCAGCTGCATACGCAGGATTGGTGTTTCCACGGTGGAGCTCTGGCCCTGGCTGGGTGCGCTTTTTGTGCGCAGACTGGCCAACATGGGAAACAAGCGAATGAGGGTAGGCAGTGACTGGCGCAAAACGACCAGGAGGCCAGTGAGTGCAGCGCCAACCCAGTGCATACGCCCGGTGAGCGTAAGGCCAACAACCAGCACCGCCGCGAGACCCAGCCCCATCTTCAGGTACTGTGCCCTGCGCAGGTGCGGTGGCACCGATTGGGCGCGCTGGTACAGGATATATATGACGGCAATGACCGCCAACAGCAGTATTATTCGGGGCACACTATTCCTCAGGGCTTGAGTTGTTTCAGTAGCAGTTTAGCACTGTCGCTGGCATTGCTGCGAAGTGCCTTGCGGCCTCCGGCTGCGTAGCTGGCCACCGCCCCGAGCAGCCCTGCCAGGGTGCTGGCGCTGCGGGCGTCGAAACGGGCATAGGCCCCGCCACTGAGCTTGGCCATAGTTCGAAAAGTCTCTTCCACAGTTGGGTTGAGTCCTTCCTGGAACATAAACAGGGGTAGTTTCAGTAGGGCGCACTGTCCCGCCAGGTCGCACAGGGTATCGGCATTTTCTTCCATTGCATCACCGATGAATACGGCGGCGCGGATTTCCGCCTTGCGGTGTTCGTTCTGCGCGTGGCGCAGCATGCGCGCGATCTGGGTATGTCCCCCCTCGCAGCTTACTTGACCCATGAGCTGGGCCATCTGCATGCTGTCGGTTAACCACCTGCTGGCATAAAAATCGTTGAAACCGCGAAAATAGCACAGCTGCACCGCCAAAGTGGCGACGTTGTCGGTAGCGCGAAACATCTCCTGCTGCAGGTGGCAAGCACTGTCCCAGGTGGGTTGGCGACTGGCGGTCGCGTCAATGCCGAATAGCAGACGTGGTTGCCTGTCTACAAATTGCGTAATTGCCTTGCTCTGTTGCAGGAAGCGTTGTATTTCTTGTGAGGAAGATCGGCGGGACGGGAGTTTAGCCATACGTAGTTATGAGCAGCGGTGGTTCAGGAATCTTGTTGTTTATCTGCCAGCTTGCCGATCTCCTGCAGTTGCGACAGGTAGTGGCGCCTCGTGGCCAGTTCGTCGATGGCTTCAGCCAGCTCGTTGTCGTCGATTTCTTTGGCGGTGGGGGTCGTCACCATCTGCCATAGCTTGCGGCTGCATAGTTCTCTGGCGTTAAATCTTAATCTATCCATAGTGTTTGTTGTGTTTCCTTGTCCTGGTTATTTGCTGCGTCGGGGACACCCCCTGTTTTGATTACCGGGACGATATTAGTAGTGAATTGTGACAAAAGCGTGAAATCTGCGGATGCAGTCCCGCCTTGATGTCGTCCAGCTTACACCTTACCGGTAGCAAAGGGGAAGGGGGCATCGCCATCAAATTCGGGTCCTTGCACTATCGGCTGCTGTCCGCCCTGCCAGTGGTCCAACTGAAACTTTGCCACATGCTTGATGGCGGGGGCTTGTGTAAACCTGGTGCGACAATCTTCCATGGTGATCAACTTTACCTGCACCTGATCGGCGCTGAAGCTGGCCAGGCCATAGCCATTGGCTGTGGTGTCTACGTACTTGAGGCCGGGGTTGGCCGCGTTGGGTCCCAGCCAGTTCGCCAGAGACTCCAGTCCGCTCTTGGCGTATGTGTAGGCGGCAAATACACCCTGCAACATGGACATATTCCAAACCGGGGTAACCCGGCCGTCCTGCTCCGAGTAGACAATGGGCTGGAAACCGGCAGGGCTCTCTTTTGCTACGCTGAGCAGCTCTTCAAACAGCGGCGAGGAACTGATGCCAGTAACGTTGAAGTCCGCGCATACTGCAATGGCGCCTGCATCGGTGGTAGACCAGCTCACCGTGCCGGCCCCCTGCATATGGTGATCGCCAGAGAGCGACACCACGCCGGTGATGTCTCGCGTCTTAAGTTCAGTCATCAGATAGTGGACTTCAAAGGGGTACCCGGCCCAACCGTCGATGTTGAAAATACTGTCCTGATAGCTGGTGAAAGGTAGCGCTGACATATCCAGACGCATCGGTATGAGGGGCATGGCGTTACCCCATAATTTCCACTGGGCAGCGGAGTCTGCCAGCGCCCCGAGCAACCAGTCTCTTTGTTCCAGGCCCAGCATCGTGCCCGGTTCACGTTCCCTGGCGGGGTTCACTGTAGTGCCGTCCCCATAGGGCAGGGTGGCGGGTGGGTTGCCGTCTGCATAGGCATTCCCTGCGTCGGCAATCGCCACCAGTTCTACCGTATTCATGGGTAGACCCAGTGATTCGGCAAATCCATCGGGCAAGCATGGCGGACTGCGATAACTGCGGCTGTCGGTGAGTAGAATGTCCAGGTGCTTGCCCCAGGCAAGCTTGCGATAGATCCGCAGGCTGTCCAGGGCCGCCTGGTTTTGCGCCGCGGCGCTACCGTTGAGCGGCTGCGCTACAAAATTGTGCGCAGGCTGTCCGGTCGGCATATCGAGTACGGATGGAATGTATTCAAACCAGGCCTGGCTGGAGCTTTGTTTGCGCTGTGCCTCAAGTAGTGGCGCGGTGTCGTAAGTACTGTAACTCTGAAAGTTGTTGTTGGCGAATTCGTGGTCGTCCCAGGTACAGATGAATGGCCAGCGCGCCCTGGCTTCTTGTAAATGAGGATCGTTCAGGTAGGTCTGGTAGAGATGGCGATAGTCTGCCAGTGAGACGGCGTAGCGATTTTCCGGTGTCTGCACTCCGTCAGGAAAGGGCGGCACGGCGCGGGAATTGGGGCTGCCATCAATGCGTGTGTGCCAGCTACGCTCGTAGATGAAATCGCCCAGGTGCAGTACGAATGCAATACGCTCGCCCTCGGTGTTGGCCGCATCGTCCGCCAGCATGCGGGCCCAACTACCGTAGTAGGCCTGCTCATAACTCTGGCAGCTGACAAAGGCCAGGTTCACAGTCCGCGCCTGGTCAGTGTCCGGAGCAGTGCGGGTGCGCCCGGTGCGCGAAACAGACGCCGCCGCGCCCAGAAATCGGTAGAAGTACGTAGTGTCTGGTTGCAGGCCATCGACATAGGCACGCACGGTGTAATCGCTATCTGCGCTGGTGTGCAATTCGGCTTGTAGCAGTACCGTGGAAAATTGACTGTCGCTGCTCAGTTGCACCATCAAGTGCACTTGCGGTGTATCTACCCCCGGGGAGAGGGCGCTGCTGCTATCTTCCACTGGCAGGGCCCGCGTCCATAACATCACCGCATCAGGCTTCGGGTCACCCGATGCTACGCCCTGGGGAAAGCTCAGGCGGGGTGTTTTTGCCGGGAACCCGGGCAATGCTGCCCCCACTGCTGCCGAGGCACTCAGAAAAAAAGTACTGCTGGACAGCAGGGCAAGCACGGCGCGGCGGGAGATTGGCATAGTAGTCTAAAGTTATGGTTTAGAGTGTGTCTACTGTATCTCAAATACGGCTATACTTGGACCCCATGAAGCTATTCAACCTGCGCAAAAAGCATAACCTTCCAACATCGGAGACGGCCCTGCCAGGCCGAGCGACAGCCATGCCTATTCCTACTTCACATCACGTCAATGGCAACCCGTTGCAGGGTCCGTTTCCAGCGCATTTGCACCAGGCCATTTTTGGTATGGGTTGCTTTTGGGGCGTGGAGCGAAAGTACTGGGAGGTGGAGGGGGTATTTACCACAGCGGCGGGTTACACCGCGGGGGTAACGCCCAATGCCACCTATGAGGAAGTGTGCAGCGGGCAGACTGGCCACAATGAGGTAGTGTTGGTGGTGTTCGATCCCTCGGTGGTCAGCTATGAAGAGCTGCTCACGCTGTTCTGGGAGGGGCACAACCCCACCCAGGGTATGCGTCAGGGTAATGACATGGGCAGTCAGTACCGATCCGGAATTTACACCTTCGATGAGCAGCAGGAAATCCAGGCACAGTCGTCGATGAAGTTGTTCCAGCAAGCCCTCGATAAGGCCGGCTACAGCGCCATAACCACAGAAATTTTGCCCGCCTCGGAATTTTATTATGCCGAAGACTATCACCAGCAGTATCTGGCAAAAAATCCGGGCGGCTACTGCGGTCTTGGCGGTATGGGGGTAAGTTGCCCCGCTGGCCTGGCGGTATAGCGGGCAATAACAAGCCGGGTCAGCCGGGTCTTATGAGTGTCTGCGTGCAACGTAAAATTATCCACATAGATGCCGATTCCTTTTATGCTTCGGTGGAGACTCGGGAGAACCCGGGACTGCGGGGCAAGCCGCTGGCTGTGGGTGGCAGAGCGGACCGCAGAGGGGTGATTGCCACCGCCAATTATGAAGCACGTTCTTTTGGTGTACATTCCGCCATGGCTTCTTCTCGCGCCATGATTTTGTGTCCCGGTCTGTTGATATTGCCGCCGCGATTTGATCTTTACCGCGAGGCCTCGGCGCGCTTTCACGATATTTTCCGACATTACACGCAGTTAATTGAGCCGCTGTCTCTGGATGAGGCTTTCCTGGATGTGACAGAGACTGATCACTGCCACGGCAGTGCCACCTTGATTGCTCAGGAGATCAGGCAGCGAGTGAAGGAGGAGCTGAGCCTGACCGTGTCAGCGGGCATTGCACCCAATAAATTTCTCGCCAAGGTCGCTAGCGACTGGAACAAGCCTGATGGCATGTTCGTTATTAGGCCCGAACAGATAGCTGCTTTCGTAGTTGATCTTCCGGTCAAAAAAATAAATGGCGTGGGTAAAGTGACCGCAGAAAAATTACGTAAAATGGGGGTGGTGACTTGCGGCGATCTGCAGACCCTGCCACTGGAAAAGCTGGCCAAGCGTTTCGGGAAATATGGTCAGCGCTTGTACGATGTTGCGCGCGGCGTAGATCATCGCCAGGTGCAATCCTCTCGCGTGCGTAAATCAATCAGTGTGGAAAGAACGTTCGTCGAAGATATAGAACATCTGCCTGCGATGGTCGAGTCAATCGATGATCTACTGCTGGAGCTAAAACAACGTTTTGACAAAATTGCAGGGAGATACTTCCCGATTAAGCGCGTAGTGAAAATCAAGTACAACGACTTCACCCAGACCACATTGGAGGAGGTTATCGGTGCTAGCGGTGAGCCCTGGCATACGGCGGAGCAATTTCATCGTCTGTTGACGGCGGCCTGGCCCCGCGGTGCGAAACCAGTGCGCTTACTCGGTGCGGGGTTGCGTCTGCAACCACGCGATGTGGCTGACCTGGATCAGCTGAGCCTTTTTGGGGTAAGCGAGGACGCGGCAGAATTCGGCGCGAAACAGGCAGACTGAGCCCCGAGTTTATTCCAGCGGATGGGTCTCATAGCTCGTCAAAGTCGTCTTCTTCGGGCTCCGTTTCTTCGAGCTGTTCCATCAGGTTGATGGCAATTGAGACAAAGTCTGCATCGGTAATGATGCCCACCAGTTTGCTCTTGTTCAGCACGGGCAGGCAGCCCAGCTTATGCTGCTGCAAGCGCATTGCGGCGGCGCGCAAACCGGTGTGCTCTGTAGCGGTTTGTACCGGGTAGCTCATGATGCTGGAGATGGCAACATACTGATCCCTGGAGTCTCCGCTGGCCACTTCGTTGAGTATGGATGAATCCGCAGCGGAGAGTATATCGCGGTGTGAAACCAGTCCAACAAGATCATTGTCTACACTAACCACAGGGATGTGTCGTATGTGATGCTCAGTCATCAGTTGTCGGGCAGTGGCTAAAGAGTCATCTGCGCTCAGGGTATAGGGTTCTCTGGTCATGATTTCGGCAACGGTTAGCATGTTTTCTCCTCGCTTCAAAAAAATAGTGCTCCTTGTCATACCCTAGCGCCATTGTCATAATTATGTCTTGATCATTATCAAAAAAAGCTTGTCTAGGTTTGCTCTTCGACGTATAGGTAAGGGGCGCATAAAATAGGTCTGGCGCGCAGTCACACAATAAATATAAAGATATGCAAGGTGGATGTATGCGGACAGGTGCTCAGGCTGGGATATCTATTGTTGCTGGTATTATCGTTGGCCTCGCGACGCCGTTGCTCGCCGTGCCGGTGGCGGCCCAGGATTTTGTGCTGGAAGAGGTAATCGTCACGGCCCGTAAGCGGGTCGAAAGTCTGCAGGAAACACCGGTCGCTGTGACGGCCCTGGACACCGAGGCGTTGCGCGATGCAGGTGTCAGGAATCTGGCGGACCTGAACCAGATCGTCCCCAACATAGAGGTCTCCACAGCTAACGGCACCGCACCATTAGCCAGCATTTATATTCGCGGCGTTGGTCAGCGCAATACCGGCATCAATATAGATTCAGGGGTGGGTATTTATATTGATGGAGTTTATCTAGGTCGCCCCGATGGCGCGCTGCTGGATATTGTTGATGTGCAGTCGGTACAGGTGCTGCGTGGTCCGCAGGGTACCCTGTTCGGGAAAAATACTACCGGTGGCGCGCTGGTGTTCACCACCAACAAGCCCGTGGAGGAATTTGAGGCGTCATTGGGCACGCGGGTCGGTAACTACAGTCGATTGGACGGCGATTTCATGCTCAATGTCCCTATCGCTGACCAGTTGTGGACACGCGTATCGGGCGCCTACCGCTCCAGGGATGGATACATTGATAACGATTTCGATGGTAAAGAGTACATGGACGAAGATCGCAAGAACGTCATCTGGCAAACGCGCTGGGTGCCCAATAGCGATCTTCTGGTTGATTTAAACCTGAACTGGGCTAAAACGGATCAGCGCATGCGCCCGCAAAAGTGCCAGCCAGTGCCCGGCTACGACGGTTGGCAAGCAGAGTTGCTCAACACACTGGCTATTGTTCCTGCCACGGGTCGAACTCTGGATGACTTTTGTGACGATGCTGCCGCTGCCGGTGGTGGTGACAAAAATACAGTGATTTCAGATATTGGTGGCGATTACAGTGCTGAGAATAAGGGCGCCTCGCTTACCCTTGAATGGGATCTCAACGATGAATTTTCTATCAAGAGTATCAGCGCCTGGCGCAATACCGAGGCACAGCAGGATGATGAAATTGATCATACTGGCGTTCCGTTCCTGCATCGAACAGAAAATGTGCACCCGTCATTTACCGACCCCAGGAAAACCGATCAGTACAGCCAGGAGTTGCAACTCACCGGCAGCCTTTTTAATGAGCGCATGCAATTTGTCAGTGGCGTATTCTGGTTTGGCGAGCAATCAGACGGTGGGCCTTCGGTGGGTTATCTTGGGCCCTATGATCCGGCGATTGCAGACCTGTTCTTCCTTAATTCCTCTGCCACCATACTCGATACTGATAATACGGCTATCGCCGGGTTTGCCCAGGCCGAGTGGGAATTTAACGACCAGTGGCGTGCCACTGCGGGCGTGCGCTACACCAGTGAGGACAGAGAGCTGGAGCGCAAACAATATGTGGTGAACCCCGCGTCACTGGATCTGAATGGCGGGCCCGTATCCGGGCTTGGTGGCGGCTTGTATGCAGTGCAACGTCCGGGGTTTATCTACAACCCGGACTTTCAATTTGAACTTGATGATCGCACCAGCGCTAAAACCTCAGATAGCGATGTGACGCCGATGGCCAGCCTGCAGTACATGCTTGAGGACAACAGCTGGGTGGATGTCGGTACATTTTACCTCACCTATAGCGAAGGCTTTTTGTCCGGGGGCTTGTCCGAAGCCCCCACGGGGGATTTGGAGGAGTATAAGCCCGAGGAGGTAGAGAGCTGGGAGTTGGGGTTCAAACTGGATATGCTGGATCGCCGACTGCGCTTTAACGGGGCATTCTTTTATACCGATTACAAAAACCGGCAGCTGACCACATTGGTGATTGATCCGGTCTCGGGGAATCCCGCTCCCGGCACTATCAATGCCAGAAAGACCAGCATCACTGGCTTTGAGCTGGAGACCACCTGGCTGGCTACGCGCGAGCTTATGTTCACCTTTAATCTGACGCTTAATGACGGTGATATCGACACCTTTGACGATGTGTTATTGGCCCTGGGTACGACGCCGGAGGTCCCGGCTGGTTGTGAGCGCACCAGTCTGGTGGTTGTGCAGGTAGACAGCTGCCCCAATGATCGCTCCAATGAAAAGCTGCCGCGCCTGCCCAAACAGTCTTACTACCTCGCTGCCCAATACAGTTGGAATACTTCCTTTGGCCTGGTCTTGCCACGCATCCAGGGTAGTTATAAAACGGATTTGGAGTACTGTTTTGACTCGGCCAGTTGCCGTTCAGGTTTGTGGTTGGAGGATGACCAATTTGACCTGAGTGCCCGCTTGACCTGGATTTCGCTGGACGAGAAGTGGGAGGCTGCATTGTACGGCACTAATCTTACTGATGAGGACTATCTGGTCGGAGGCACTGCACTGGTGGAATCATCTGGTGTGGGTGGTTATGCCGTCGCGACCCCGCGGATGTATGGTGCAGAGTTGCAGTATCGGTTTTAAATAAACCGTTTAAAACAGCCTGCCGATTAGCGTGGTCACAGCGTTTTCCACGCGCAGGATGCGCGGCCCCAGAGACACTATTTCGCAGCCCGCCTCCTGCAGCTTTGCTACCTCGTAAGGAATAAAGCCACCCTCTGGCCCGATCACCAGTACTGATTCTTCCTTGAGGTTCCTGGGACAATCAGGGTAGTCGCCGGGATGCGCTAACAAAAACCGTTTGTTTGCCACCAGCGCCGGCAATTGGTCTTCCACAAATGGTTTGAAGCGCTGATGGCAGTGTATTTCTGGCAATACGGTATCGCGCGATTGCTCCAGGCCCTGTAGCAGGTAGTCGTGAATTGTCGCGTCGCCCAGTACAGGGGACTGCCAATAGCTTTTTTCCACCCTGTAGCTGTTGATCAGGTGCAGCTCACTGACACCAAATTCAGCGATGCTGCGCAGGATGCGTCGCAGCATTTTCGGGCGGGGCAGGGCCAACACCAGACTCAGCGGTAGCTTGTCTGGCGCAGCATGCTCCAGCTTGTAAGTAACGGTGGCACGTTCGTTGGTAAGCTCGGTAATGACTCCGCTGCCCATCAGACCACCTAGCTCTCCGACGCGCACCTGATCACCTACTTTAACTTTGAGCACGTGTAGCAGGTGTTGCAGGCGTCGATCCTGAACCGTGATCTGGTCCAGGTTGAGACGGTCGCTGTCGCTGAAAAGCAGCAGATTCACAGACTTTTTAGCCGGCCCACAAGTCGTATTCATCCGCATCGGTAATCTGGGCTTCGACAAAGTCTCCGGGGTTCAAATCGGTAGCCCCTTGCAAAAATACTTTACCGTCTATTTCAGGGGCATCCGCACTGGAGCGACCAATGGCTCCCTGGTCGTCTACTTTGTCAATCAGGATTTCCACGGTCTTGCCTATTTTGGCTTGTAACTTAGCGCTACTGATGTCCTGTTGCAGTGCCATGAAACGCTCCCAGCGGTCCTGCTTTACATCGTCTGGAACGTGATCGGGCAGGTCGTTGGCCCTGGCACCTTTAACCGGGGAGTACTCAAAGCAGCCCACACGGTCCAGTTGTGCCTCACGCATAAAATCCAGCAGGATATCGAAGTCGCGCTCTGTTTCCCCGGGGAACCCGACAATGAAAGTGCTGCGCAAGGTGATGTCCGGGCAGATATCGCGCCAGGCCTTGATCCGCTCCAGGGATTTTTCAGCCGCTGCGGGGCGTTTCATGCGTTTGAGTACTTCCGGACTACCGTGCTGTAGGGGCACATCCAGGTAGGGCAGGATTTTTCCTTCAGCCATAAGCGGCACAACCTTGTCCACGTGGGGGTAGGGGTAGACATAGTGCAGTCGCACCCACACCCCGAACTCCCCCAGAGCCTCGCACAATTCCTGCATGCGCGTTTTGATGGGTCTGCCGTTCCAGAAACCGGTGCGAAATTTGGTGTCTATACCGTAGGCGCTGGTGTCCTGGGAAATTACCAGTAATTCCCTGACGCCGGCCCGCACCAGGCGCTCAGCCTCTTCCATTACATCGCCAATGGGCCGGCTGACCAGGTCACCACGCATGTCCGGGATAATACAAAAACTGCAGCGGTGATTGCAGCCTTCTGAAATCTTCAAATAGGCGTAATGCCGTGGCGTCAACTTGATTCCCTGTGGTGGCACCAGGTCTTTGAATGGGTCGTGAATAGGTGTGTGCGGTACATATTTGTGCACTGCCCCCACCACTTCTTCGTATGCCGCGGGGCCGCTGACACTCAATACCTTGGGGTGCAGGTTAATGATCGACTCGGCATCGTCGCCCTTGCCCATGCAGCCGGTGACAATAACCCGGCCGTTTTCGCTGATGGCCTCGCCGATAGCGTCCAGTGACTCCTGTTTGGCACTGTCTATAAAGCCACAGGTATTGACCACCACGATATTGGCATCTTCGTAGGTCGGTACGATGTCGTAGCCATCAATTTTTAACTGAGTGAGAATGCGCTCGGAGTCAACCAGGGCCTTGGGGCAACCCAGGCTGATAAAGCCAACTTTATTGCTGGACATAATTCAAGACCGTAACAGGCGTTTTGGGGGCGCAGAGTATACCCTGCTGCCACGATGGCGTGGATACATTTTTCAGAACCGGTAGCGTGCCGCTACCTGTATCTGGGTTGCATCATCATTCTCTCCATCTTCGTTTTTACGATTGCCCCACAAGTACTCTGCACCCAGGTCAATACGGGGCGTTGGTGACCACATCAGGTTGGAAGAAAAGCGCAGGGTGCGTTTATAGGCATTGCCCTCGACAAATTCGGGGTTGTCGACCTCAACCACGCCAACGGTAAAGTTGGAGCGCATGCTATTGCGACCCCACCAGTGCTGGTAGGACGTGTACCCCGATACAACGTCAAACAATTCCAAATCGCCGTTTACCGGATCAAAAACACCATCGAAACTACCGACAGTGGATAAGTCATTAACATAGCGGCCGATACCATTGCCGGCATTGATCTGGAACAGCAGACTATCGCGCTTATCGAGTGCCGGCGTGATGAAGCGGCCACTGAGAGTTAATCCCCAAGCGGATTTGTCGTCCGAGCCAGTGCCCAGGCCGAGGCTGGGGTCAATTTGAGCGCGAATTTGACGGGCAAGCAGCCCTACTTTGACGTGCAGTCGAGGGTAGGGCTGGAATCTGGCGCTGGCCACCACATCGGGTGTCCTGGTAATGCCCTGGCCGTTTTGTACCTGGGGGTTGGGGTCTTCCAGAGAGAGCTGAAATTCATATTTCTCACCGAGACCCGGAATAATCCTGACCTGACTCTGGCGCACGTTGATGCGTCCATTCAAGCCTTCGAAATCAACTTCTTCGGGACTCGCTTCGGTATCGACGAAAGCCGACCAGGTCTTGCCCGCCAAGACCCTGTTCCATTGGCCAAAAGCATGGCGTAAACGGAACGTTTCATCTGTGCCGGCGAAGTCGCCTTCAATAAATGCGCGTAATACACCGACATCGGTAGGCTCGCGCAGGTCGAAGTTCAGTCGAGATTGAGAGGCGGTGATGCTGCTTTGTGCCTTGGCATTCTCCTCATTGCCTTCGCCTACGGGGATTGACCCTACGATGAATCTGTCCTTGATTTCCAGCGCGTCAAAACTATTCACGACGGTTGCTTTTACATAGCCACCTATCGCCAGTGCGGCATTTGTTCCAGGCAGACGCCAGGCGCCGGTAAAGTCTGCCAGTAAATCCCGGGTCGGGTCATCTGTTTGCGCCTTGGTGACAGATTCGCCGGCTTCTTCTTTTTTCTGCGCCGTAGTCTGTGCTGGTTTATCGGTGGCAATGGCCAGTTTTTCTGTGCTCAGAGCGCGGTTCTCGCTGACAGTGCCCGTTGCGCTGTCGCTGCTGATCACTTCCGACTTCATTGGCGTTGGGGTCCGCAGCACATCCAGTTCTCTGGTCAAATTTACTATCAATTGCGACTGGCTTGTCAGCAGTTTTTGCTGTTCTGCAAGGTCCTTCTGCTGCTGTTGTAATAGCGCAATGATTTCGCTCATGCTCATGCTTGGCTGCGTTTCAGCACTTTTTTCCGCGGAGGCGGGGGCGGCTTCTTCGATTTGCGTCGCATTTACCCAAAGGGTAGTTAGCAGGAAAAATGTTGCCACGCAGTACTTGCTAATCTTCATGTAGTGCCTCCAGGGCAGAACCATATGGTAAAGGAGTTCAATTTCCTTCACATCTAAAATTTTACTTCCAGCGACGACGGGGCATACTCCGCCAGGGCTTTTTGGAAATCGTCCATATGGGGCATACCAAAATGAGCTTTAAGATCGTCCACAGTGTGCCATTTTTCGGTAATTCGCAGGATGTTTGTGTTGTTTAGTTCCACGCTGAATGTGTAGTCGTCGCATCCAGGCTCAGCGCGACTAGCGGTCTCCATAGTACTGATTATGTTTTTCAGCGCTGCTATATCTTCCCGTTTACTGTGGATGACGGCGTTGACCACGATCATGATGCTTCCTCGGAAATCAATGAGTTCGAATACATTGTATTGCGTTGCAAATTTACAGTAATTGCGCGCTGTAGAACAGTCAATGTAGCAATCTGGCACTCAATGTGGGTCGTCACGGGATATGACAAATTTTGGATAGCTACCCAGTTGGTAGTATATCTGAAAGGTCGCTCCTCCATGCAGTTGCGAAATCTCGTAGCAGCGCTGAGGCAGGCTTATCTCGGCCTCGTAGTCTTGTAGTTGATACTTCTCAAAGACCACAATGCGAGTAAACAACAGTGCTTCATAATTTTGCGGATTTGCCAGCGCGGGTATCTCTATGGTCGTCAGGTTAAGTTTGTCCTTTATGTCATATTCCTGATACAAGCTGGAGAGACAAAACCCCTTGCACAGCGTTAGCAGCGTAGCAAGTGGGTAGCGCTTACCACTGTTTTGCAGGTCTTCTCGGTCAATTAGGCCAAAGCGCTGGTACATCTGCTGTTCGTCTGCCAGATTGCCCAGACATAGCTCTACTTCAATTTTCTGGGGAATGAAGATCCCCTTAGTGCACAACTGTGGAGCCAGATTGGCGGTGATAGCGACTTGAGGCTCCTGTTCGAGGGCTTTTTGCATGGTCTCGGCGATGATGATGTGTAGCTGGGTGGCGTGTTGATAGGAGCTGGCATCGCACTGCACGGTTTCGATAAGGTGTGAATCCAGTTCAAAATGACGCAGCAATCGCTGCACGCTGTTGAGTGAGCTCTGGTGCACGTCGAGCAAAGTAAGCTGGATTTCCCCGGGCGTTAATTTCCCCAGCAACGGTAGTACTAACGTGGCAAATGGTCCGCAACCGGCATACAAAATTCGAAGCGGAGCTGCACTGAAACGTATCCTGGCGGTAGTGATTGCCGCATAGATACCGCGAATAAACTGTACGCTGCGCAGATAGTCCGTTACGCAGTGTGCTGCTGCCCGGGGGTTGATGGCGACACCACTAGCGAGCAGGGTATCGCTTGCCCATCCGTCAAAACTGGGGTCTGGCAGAATGCCGGTGTAGTTGCTGCATAAGGAGGAAAATGAATCCAGCGCGTGACGTAATTCTGCATCGGTGCTGCATTCGTCAAGAATGGTGTTGCTGATCTCGTTGAGCAATGTGCTCAAAGTCTGTTACGCGTCCAAAGAGGGGCTCAGGCCCGTTAGAAAGCAAAGCAACAACTCATCATTACAAAGGCGAAAGTGTTTATTACCTTCTTTGCGAAACAGCGCACCAAATTCCGAGGCCGTTAACTCCGCGCCACCTTCCTCGAATATGGACTGCATATCTTGTGCGTGCAGGTCGAGCGCTATGCGTAGTTTTTTGAGGATTTGGTTGTTTGTTAAAGCAGTTTCTGCAACGACAAGTGCCCTGGCGTCATTGCGTGGCCCTCGCTCAGTTACGATCAGACCGTCCAGGAAGTTACATAACAAGGCGTCGGGGCAGGGCTCAAATTCTGCTGTCAGCGGGTCACTAAATAATCCATTGAGTTTTTCGGCTGCGACCTTCTGACCCGATAGGCGGAAAATGTTTTCCGCCTCTGTATTGGAGATTTTAAGCGCTGTGCACAACATATGCAGTAATTGATTATTATCCATCAGGACCTTCCAGGGTGGCTCCGTTCTTGCTGTCGGCTGTAGAGTCAGTCCTTCGTAGAAAGTACCGCAAAGGCCATGCCGTTCTGGGTGAAGGGAGCCAGAAAGTCAGTGATGGCGCTGATCGCTGCAGGCAACGATGTGGGCCTGCGGTAAGGTTTGCCCGGCATCATTACAAAGGCCTTGGCGCGGCGGGACTTACCGCCCAAATAATAGTTAACGTTGGGCTGCTTACGCAGGTTTTTGACCCAGAAAGAACTTTCGCCGCGTACCGTACTGATAAACACATAGCTGCCCAATCGTGCAGCAACCAGCGGTGTGCGCCGTACTATGCCACTTTTGAAGCCGGTGGTTTCAAGCACGATGAGGCCGCTGGGGAACAAGCGCGACGAGCCGATACCCCAGCGCACGGCGGGTTCAACTACGCTATTGAGTTTGCGAAAAAATTCCCGTTCCAGTTTTTTCCGGTTCATTTGATGGCGTACCCGCCATCAACACGCAGCGACTCGCCGGTGATGAAGTCCGCGGCACTGGAGCTGAGAAATACTGCGGCCCCGGCGAATTCATCGGCTGTGCCCCACCTGCCCGCGGGTGTGCGCGCGACGATTTCATCGCTCATCGGTGATTGGCGAATGGCGGCGGTCATTTCCGTCTCAATCCAGCCCGGTATGATTGTGTTGACCTGTATGTTGTGCGGTGCGAGTTCTATAGCCATGGATTTACTCAATTGGATGATGGCGCCTTTTGCCGCACTGTAAGAAGGGACCAGCTCGGAGCCAAAGATGGAGTACATGCTGCCGATATTAATGATCTTGCCGCTTTTTCGCTCGGCCATGCCCTGCCCAACAATCTTGGAAAGAAGAAATACCGAATTTAGCTGGGTTTCGATTACGTTATCCCAATCCTGGGCGGTTTCCTGCAGTATGCCGCCACTTAAAGACGCGATGCCGGCATTGTTTACCAGGATATCCACATCCCCCAGTGTGCTCGTCACGGCGTGGACCGCCGGCTCCAGTCCATCGCGGTCGGTTACATCAACCTTGGCGGCCATGGCAGGCACGCCTATAGACTGTAACTCTGCAAGGACACTGGCGTTTTTTTGCTCATTACGACCGAATATGGCTACCGAGGCGCCTGCTGCGGCCAGGCCCAACGCTATGCCTCGCCCAATGCCGCCATTACCGCCAGTGACAATGGCTACCTTGCCGGAAAGGTCGAATAATATTGACGTTGCCATAATCTGTTCCTACTCTATAGCGGTCTTAGGGTACAGTGCTTGTGCCAGCGGCGATAGCATACCTGCCATCACGGCAACATTTAGCTGGAAACTAGCAACAGCACGCCTATAATAACCGCAGCCGAACCTAAAAAGATAAGAGGATGTCACATGGAATACAACAAGGATGCGCACAATTTGCAATGTCCCAAGTGCAAGCATGGCATGGAAGAGATCACGCTCGATGAAATCACAATCGATCGCTGTTCTAACTGCCAGGGGCTTTGGTTTGATGCAGATGAGGCGCACCAACTCAAGGTTATTCATGGCAGCGAAGCATTGGACTCAGGGGATCCGGCTGAAGGGTGGAAGTGGGATAGTCGCGTAGACATCGATTGTCCGCATTGCGCCAAACAGATGGAAAAGGTTGCAGACCCCAAGCAGGTGCATATCTGGTACGAGATTTGCCCTGAGCACGGCATGTTCATGGATGCGGGGGAGTTCGCTGACTTTAAGCACGAGTCACTGA
>JBALVO010000011.1:2676-6444 GCA_036961445.1 Halioglobus sp. | reverse complement strand
CACGGCATGTTCATGGATGCGGGGGAGTTCGCTGACTTTAAGCACGAGTCACTGATGGATATTTTCCGCGGACTGATCAAGGGTAAGCGCGAAGTCGTTGCTCCTTAGCCACCGAATGACTATTTCATGGCACAGTTGACGTCCGCCCCGGGCGTCAACTGTGCTTTGCCAGTCACCAAAACTATCGGCTTGCGAAACTTGATTGCCTGACCCTCGAAGTGCCGCGGTTTTTCATACCCGCGTTTTTATTCAGTGCCTGCTCTTGTCTGTATATCTTGCTTGTCTGCGCCAGTCCCAGGGAGCCACTGGATTCGATTGCGCCCACAGTCCCAGGTTTTGATTTTTGGCCTCTTTCTGCGCGGCTCCATAGGGTCTGTTGTACTGGGCATGCCGCTGATACCACCAGGCATGTCCACCTTTTATCATCGCCAAATTAACGTTCCCACCGTCCAGGTAGACCGTACCTACAAAGCGCCCGAATTGGTCTTTCTCTATGACAGCGACGCCCACGCTCTTACCCGCAACTAACCGGGACAAGACGGCGCCCGCCGCTGTGCCATAGGGTTGATCCCTTTCTGGGGAGTCAATCCCGTGCAGCCTGATTTTGTACTGCTGATTGGACGTGGTCAGGATCGAGAGTGTATCGCCGTCGGCTACTCTCACGACGCGGCCCTTCAGGTCGAAGCCCGGGACAGGATTGCCGTCTTTTGCGGCGCCTAGATCCTCAATCGCATCTGCGGCCTTACGCCAGCCGGCATCCGGTCGGCCGGTATACTCGCCGATAGATTTTGTTACGCCCTGCCATGCGTCCAGCGGCCAGCTGACCTCACCCTGGCTGACATATTGCAGCAGACTCAGGCCCACTAGGAAGAGTGAGACATTACGTAGCGAGCGTCGCTTGGTCATTCGTCTCACTCCGGGCGATACCAGATCGGTGAAGACCAGGCCCGTTCCTGGATGGTTTTGGCTAAGTCTGTGCGCGGTTCGACTCCGGCCCTGACCGCATCCCAGGTAGACCAGCGGCAGGTGGGGTTTTCCAGCACGCGCACATAATAAAAAGACGCCTGTGTGGGATCGAAATCCGGGTCGCGCCACAAGGTTTTGAGCTCGCTGGCGCCAAGTCCCGCCGTAATAGAACAATCTGTGAGGTCTACTCGAGCACCATTATCGGGGCAGCGCCCGGTGGCCGGATCAACCTGCAGGTTATCCGAGCACGCAACATCGTAAATACGCTCGGTATGTTCGCCATTATTTAGCTGTCCCTTGATAACTTGTACGCGCTGTAAATTGGTACCGTTGGCATCGGCTGTTGCCCAGACCAGAAAGCCTGGTTGCTGGCCTGTTACCGCAGCCAGGTCGCTACCCATGGCCACGCCGGTGCGGTAAGACGTTGTCACCAGTTGCGGGCTGTCCAGCATGTCATGCGAAAAATTGTAGCCGGCAAAAAAACGTACTTTAATGCGCGGACCGCTGGTGGCGAAGGTCTCCTTGCGGCGAAAAGCCTGGTAAATTGAGTCACGGGTATTTTCCTCCGCCCACACCCCGGCCAAGCCTGAAGCAGACCAGTATTCAAATGAAGAGCCCTGGAGATAATCCTTACCGTCTACCTGTTTTACCAGCCCCGGGGCGAGGTATTTCATGACAGTGCCAGAGACAAATGAGGCCGGAATCGAACCGCGCAATTCAGGCGTTCCATCGAGCATCCCGGCCTTGGAAAAGAACGTTTCCTCATCCTGGGATATGGCTGCGGTATGGGTGTCACTGGAGCCTATCAGGCCGAATTTGTAAGGGTTAATAACACCGCCGGCAGCGAGATCCAGGCCGCGCAGGTAGGCGTCACGCACATAGCCGCCGGCGGGTTCGCTGTATAGCTTGGTTGCCACCCGGTAGGGTGCGATCTCGAAGTCCGCCCACTCGTCGTTTTTTGACAGCAGGGGGTGCGTGTCGGAAGTGCCCTTCACCTGTGTGATCTCCACCAGAGGCTCGTTACGCAAGCGCTGGTTGCTGTAGTCGTTGTCCACAGGTTCACCCGCCCAGTTACTCATTTTGAACATCTGTCCGTTGGAACCGTTGGAGTTATGGGGTATTGCCAGGCTCTCTATGCCCTGCTCGCGCAGCTTGTCCATCCAACGCCACAGTCCTTCGGGGTTTTGCGAGTTAAAGCGCGAGAAGGGCACCGCGGGTAAGCGATCACTGTCACGAAATATCACATTGCGGTGCAGGTTGCCCCGTTTATTGGTAGATGAGGTGTATTCGAACGCGGCAAAGGTGGTGAAATTGCCCGGGATGTAGGCTTGCTCTGCTGCTCGGATGGTGTCTTGCCAGGCGGATTTAGTCACGGCTTCAACAATATGGGAATCGATACTGCCATCTATTATGCCGTTCAGTGCGCCCGGTAAAAAATCGGCAAAGGCCTTCGCGCGGGTGCGCAGACTCAGCTGCGTCATATTGTCTGGAGCATTGATATTATGCAGGGGTTTGGCGACTTCATAGCGGGAGAATTCGGTGTCGGTATTGGCGGCCTCTTTCACTAACCCCAATAGCATGGCGTGATCGGTTACGGCATAAAAATCCAGTGGTTGCTGCAGCTGCACTTGATAGCCACTGGGGTGACTCAGTGCTTGTCCCTTGGCGTAGCGGTACGCGTCATCCGGCGTATTGGTGGTGCCGAAGACGTAGGCGTCGAATGAGTAAGCTGTATGTACATGCAGGTCGCCAAAGTACGCGTTGCGATCCGGGTTGGCAGTCGGTCGCAACTGCAGGATCTCATCGTTGATAGGCAACAGATTTCCAGAGGGACGCGCGGCGCCAGCAATGCCCACATTGTCGTCAGATTGCATGGCGTCCAGTGAGTTGTCTGAACCAGAGCAGGCCCACAGGAATATCGACAAGCCACCGACCATTGCAGTGCGCGCATTAACCATGCCGTGCGATCTCGTTTTTTTAATGAGGGGAGGATCATAGAAGGAGAGCGCAGAGCAGTCTAGATCTAATGTGGAGATGCCTATTGCTGCCTGATGACTCAAGTGTCCTGTACCGGCTAAAGTGCTAGGCTGAAGCTTACTTGATACCGGTGAGGGGGAGAGGGTATGGCGCGAATAGAAGTGACGACCCAGGATCGGATAACCATTGTGAGCATCACCAGGCCTGAGGTGCGCAATGCTGTCGACGGCGATACTGCCAGGGCATTGGCGGAGGCGTTTCGCCAGTTTGATAATGATTCAGATAGCGACGTAGCGATCCTGTATGGCCAGTATGGGACATTCTGTGCGGGTGCAGATCTTAAAGCGCTGGCAGGACAATCCGGTAGTAACCAGCTGGACCCTGACGGAGACGGCCCGATGGGACCCTCGCGTATGGTGTTGGGTAAGCCGGTGATCGCAGCAGTCGCTGGCCATGCAGTGGCGGGGGGGTTGGAGCTGGCACTGTGGTGTGATCTGCGGATTGTAGAACGCAGTGCCATCATGGGTGTCTATTGTCGTCGCTGGGGAGTGCCGTTAATTGACGGAGGGACTATTCGCCTGCCCCGTTTGATCGGCCACAGCAGGGCCATGGATCTCATTCTCACCGGCCGTTCAGTAGCGGCGCAGGAAGCACTGGAGATGGGGCTGGCTAATCGTATTGTTGACGATGGTGAGGCGCTGCCAGCCGCGCTGGAGCTTGCCGGTCAGTTGCGTCGTTTCCCGCAAAATTGTCTGCGCTCAGATCGCCTCAGTGCCTATGAGCAATGGGGCATGACGCTGCAGGGCGCACTGTCCAACGAGTATG
>JBALVO010000011.1:0-2576 GCA_036961445.1 Halioglobus sp. | reverse complement strand
AGTGCCTATGAGCAATGGGGCATGACGCTGCAGGGCGCACTGTCCAACGAGTATGAGCGTGGTGTAGAAGTGATAGATTCCCTGGAAACGATAACCGGAGCCAGTCGCTTCGCCGCGGGAAAAGGCCGCCATGGTGATTTTGACGACATCTAGGGAGCCGCTGAATAAGTATCCGCTGCCTCTGCGTGGTCTGCAGCGTATACCTGTTCAGAGTAGATCAAAAGCTGCGCTGGCTTAGCTGGCTATGGGTGCCCACGCGGATTTCCTGCTGCAATAGGGCGATCAGCTTGAGCACATCTTCCCTGCTGAGGAACTCTCCAAGTGTCACACTCTCATTCCTGTCGTGCACTGACAATTCAGGTCCCTCCCAGGGGTGTTTCTCCGGGGTTATAGCCAGACCGGTGCCATGGCGCGCAAATTGCCAGCTCTGCCTGGGCGTGTAGAAGCCTTTGTCTATGCGTACGCTATCATTGCTAACGGTGATGACGTGGCGATACTGTAGCTTCCAGTTGACGTAGTACAGAGCCGAGCCCAGAGCGAGCAGTTCCAGTCCAGCAAAGGGTAATATTGGCCAGGCACCCAGCAGGGCGAAACCGCTGGCGATTGCCAGCGATGGCACGGCTACAGCCAGCAGCACCAGTTGGTTGGTGCGCCAGGTGGCAGATTGGTTGGGTCGGGCGATGATCATTAGCCGCGACGCTGTTCGGGTACTGGTAACCACTGTGGCATCCCGCGCGTTATTGAACTCAAATTCTAGTTAATTTTCCCGAACTCGCCTACTCTTTGTCCTTTATTTGTCAAATTAGAGATTCGCTCATGGCTACCCAGATGCTGCTTGACGCAACCGAACTGCTGACAGGAGATAGCGCTGTGGTGTTCGATTGCCGGTTTTCCCTGGTCGATCCGACCGACGGTGAGCGCTTATACCGGCAAGGGCATATTCCAGGAGCTCATTACCTGGACTTGAATCGTGATCTGTGCGCTGCGGTCGCTGTGCACGGTGGCAGACACCCGTTACCAGATCCGGCGGTATTTGCCTCGATTCTGGCTGGGTATGGTGTTGGTCCGCAAACCCAAACAATAGCGTACGATGACTCTCGCCTGGCCTACGCTGCCCGATTCTGGTGGATGATGCGCAGCCTGGGTTTTAAGCCGCCGCGCTTGCTTAATGGCGGTTATCAGGCATATCTGGCTGCCGGTGGTATAGCAGACAGCAGCATAGCCCAGGCCATTCCCTGTGCAACCGTTAGTGCGCCGTCGTTCGCCGGTTATTGTGATATCGACGACCTGCGTGTGGCGCAGGAACGCGGCGCGTTACTGGTAGATTCAAGAGAGGAACGACGCTATCAGGGTTTGGAAGAGCCGATTGACCCTGTGGCGGGACATATTCCAGGGGCTATAAACAAGCCCTGGCAGGGAGTGACAACAGCTGATGGTGCCACCCTGGATGAGCTTGGCCAAAAAGAGCATTGGGGTGATGCCCTGGATGCCGAGCAGTTGGTGGTCTATTGCGGCTCTGGTGTCACCGCCTGCGTTAACCTGTTTTCTCTGGCCCTGCTGGGTAGGGACGATGCAACGCTGTATCCAGGCAGCTGGAGCGACTGGTGTAGCTACCTTTGATCTATCCCTGGGTTTACATGTTTCAGCGACAACCGTTTAGCCATAGGATTTATCACGCTCATCTTGGCGGCATATCAGCGAGTGATTTCTGGTAGCGGTTCGCCAATAGCACCCGAAGGTGCTTCCAGGTTCAGTTTATTGGCTAGCGTGGTGGCAATATCATAAGGAGTGATGGGGCGAGTGACCGTTTTTGCTGTAATGCCATTGCCGGCGAAGATGACGGGTACATGTCTATCGTAGCGCCAGACTGAGCCATGTGTTGCGGCGACGACCAGCCCGTCGAAGTCGTTGATAAAGGACTGAGAACGAAAAACCACATAAACATCACCGGAACGCTTGGGCTGGTGATTGGCCGTCACCATTGCGGCGATGGCGCTGTCCTGCATAGTGCCAGCGGTAATGTCGCTGGCTGGGTATGCGTAAGCAACCGTTGGTGACTGCAACAATACCTGAGCCAATACGCGTTGCGTCGTCGCCAGGTCAAGTCCCGTGGCTGCAACCTTGTCTCTGTCCAGGTAGACATAGGGGTGGAAATAGGTTTGCACCAGATCATCGTCGATTCCCAGCACCTTTTTTAGTCTGGTGTTTAGCGCGTCTGCGGTGAACAGTTCAGGATCGACATAAGTGGCATCCTGGTTAAGTGTCTGCAGATAACCCGGCGCCTCGGGGCCGCCGTGGTCGGCTGACAGTACGATAAGTGTATGTTGCAGTCCTACTTCCTTATCGATGAACTTAAACAGGTCTGCCAGAGTGCGGTCCAGACGAATCAGGTTATCTTCCATTTCAAGGCTGGAGGAACCGAACAGGTGGCCGACATAGTCAGTTGAGGAAAAACTGATAGACAGGTAGTCGGGGGTGGCGTCCTGACCCAGACCCTCTGCCTGCACCAGGGTTTTGGCAAAATCCAGGGTCAGTTCATCGCCAGCGGGACTCACCGTTAGCAAGGTGGTGAAATA
>JBALVO010000190.1:0-5176 GCA_036961445.1 Halioglobus sp. | reverse complement strand
TGAGACGCGAAAAGCTCGCTTTCGATCCAGTGATTCCCAAAACGCCTCAAGCCGTCTGGCATCCCAGCCCGAGCCTATCAGGGCGCCATTAATGGCGCCGATAGAGGTGCCGCAGACTATATCCGGCTGCCAACCGATTTCCTGAAGCCGGCGCCAGACACCCACCTGGTATGCGCCGCGACCACCGCCGCCGGACAGAATGAGTGCTCGTTTTATCGGGGGGGCAGATTCGGTCATAGGGTTTCTCACTTACTTGAAGAGAGTATAAAGGGGTCTATAAAGGGGTCGGTGACAACTGATAACCATTTCTATCCGTAGGCATGTTGTCTGCGTGCCCTGCGATAATGTTTTCAGCAGGTTCTCGGAATCAGCCCGCTGCAATATAGCAAGGTGAGCCGGCTAATGATTGTCCATCCGCAGCTGTTACGAACGCCGCCGGGAACTAGCGGGGTGATCGATATCGCCATGACTTGAGAATGATTTGTCACCGACCCCTTTTACTTGAAAACCAGCGGCGCTGGCCCCAGCCCGGAGCGCGGTGTCAAGCTGGGGTTTGTATGGTTGCTACCGGAGTAACACTGAGCCTGGCGAAAGTGCCTAGTGTTCACACAAGGCGCGCATTTTCTTGTAGGCGATATCAGTTTCCTGCCCCGTCTTGGCATTGACCAGTTGCTGTTTGATCTCATGACACTCGGCCGCTTCGCTCTTTGTTGACGAGTGCATTGCATCGTAAGCCGGATGCGATGAATCCGTGGTGCACATCGCCGAGGATACGCGTCTCAAGTTGGCATGCTTGCCCTGCTCTACCGATACACAGTCGCCTACAACCAAGTCCTTCTGTTCCGTTACGATAGCGATATCGCCGCCAGAAGCCAGTTGTATTGTGTATCTCTGGCCGGTGCCGGCCGTCTCTTTTGCCACCAATGCGCCAAGTCCTGCACCTACCGCCGCGCCGGCAACCTGGGTTCCGCTAGAGCCAGAGCTCGCCGCGAGCAGTCCGAGAGCACCGCCGATAAGCGAGTCCTTGCCATATGAGGCGTCCATTTGAACCTGCTGGATACTTTCAATAGTGCCATATTGCACATCGATAACCTGGTTGCGCGTTGAACCTGTGTAGGGGTCAGTGCTGGCACAGCCTGCCAACACGGCCATTAGAATAAAGGGGATGAGCAGCGATTTCGAGGTCATGTCATTGTTCTCTTATATGAGTTTTCGCGGAGTATACTTTTCTTGTGCTTCCGATACTACACATCCTGCTGTCGATGCCCTGGGGGATTTCTTACAATTTGCCTATGCCTGGCGAGTGCCGCCGATTCCGCCAGATCCCTTCATCCGCGGGGGAGCCAGGATAAAGAGAATGCTCTATTCTCAGTCGACAGAGGAGTCCATGGCCAAATAGGGTCAGGTCTTGCAGCGTAAATTAGCGCCCTCAATTCATTCAGATTCGGCCCTCAGATTGACCATATAACAAGAAATTCATAGCCCGACCCAATCAACCACTGTTAGGAACCTGGGGTAGTTCTGCGCGGATATTACCTGAGCAAATTAGGTAGAAATCATTGGCCAGGCCCTAAGAATTGAATTCGCCGGAGCGCCATACCACGTTACCTCCAGGGGAAAGGCTAGCCATACCAAAGGAACGCCCTGAATAAGCACATTTACCTGGGAGACGACAAACTCGTTGAAGGTATGCAGTGCAAGATATCCGATGACACAAACCTGGATAAAGTCCCACACACTCAAAAGCGGCGGAACCCGAAGCCACTACAAACCTGCAAAAATATGGTGGACTGTCGCGACGAGGCCATCATCGCAGCGTATCGATCCGGCGGATATAGCATGAAGGAGATCGCAGCGTACTTTGACTTGCACTATTCATCAGTGAGTAAAATTATAAAGATGGCCGGTGATTCACAATTCAAGACCTGACCCCTTTCCCGTACCTTAAGTTGAGGTACTTATCCCATAAACGTCATAAAAGAAATAAAGGGTGATACCTGTGCTGGCAATAATAACGAAGTTGCGTACCCACTGCTGCGGTAACTTGCGGGACCACTGTGCGGCGACGTAACCGCCGCACAGTGTGCCCACCAATACAATACTCCCTTCATACCAGGCGATGACGCCGTCATAGATGAACAGGGCGATGGCGATTAGTGACACGCAGGAAGAGACCAATAACTTGAGGCCGTTCATGGTATTGATATTGGTGAAACCGGCCAGAGCCAGATAGCTCAAGATGATAATGCCCAGTCCCGCATTGAAGAATCCGCCATACAAACAGACGCCCAGTAGTAACAAGAGCAGTAAAATTGCTCCCGTTGATGATGCATGGCGATGGCGCGGCCCCAGTTTTTTCAGTGCGCTGTTCAGTTGGCCGCCAAAAATGAACAGTAGCGTGGCGAACAGCAGTAGCCAGGGAATTGCGGCGCGAAAAGCTGTTTCCGGAGTCTGTAGCAGTAGCCAGGCACCGGCAACGCCACCGACCAGGCTGATCAGGATGAATCTGGGCAGCTGATCCTTTACTGCATGCAAATCCCTGCGGAATGCCCAGGCACCACTCATATATCCGGAACAGGAAGCAAAGGTATTGGTGGCGTTGGCGGTGATGGGGGGAATACCGACAAACAGCAGAGCAGGGAAGGTAATAAAGCTGCCGCCGCCGGCAATCGAATTGATCATTCCGCCAAAGAACCCGGCGGCAAAAAGAAACAGCAGCTGAGACATGTGTTTGGCTCTGGTTTATTGGGTGAAAAGGCGTAATGGCCGCAATCGCCGCTGGCAAAAGGCGCAAAACACGCTGAAAAACTTACGCCGTTTTTTTGTTGTCTGGGTCTGGCGCTGCCTTGGTCTCGATCGCCTTGCCCAGCAGGCGGTCCATGATACCCTTGACGTCGATTCGTTCACCGGTGAGCACACTGGTCAACAACTCACCACCCAACACCTGGGGGGCGATGATCATGTCGGGGTGTACCCGTCTGACCCGCGTGAGGTTTTTGGACTGGCTGACCGCCACTACGGTCTTGGCCTTGACCTGCAAATCCTTGACCGCCAGGATTATAAACGCGTTCTCGGAGTCGTCGTCCGTCAATGCCAGTATCGACTTGGCGTGTTCTGCGCCCGCTTCACGCAAGGTATCCAGATTACCGCTATCGCCAATCACGACGTCAATTTCTTCAGAGGTGAAATGGGTGACGTCGGATTTATGCGCCAGGATCACCGTCACCTGCTCCTTGTGCGCAACTAATTCGCGGTAGGTATTACTCGCCAATGCACTGAAGCCGATGATGATGTAGTGGTTTTTGCGGATCACATTCATGTGCCTCCCCGTGGTGATCTGTGCCATTTTTTTAACCATGGCCGGTATCAGCGTAGCGCCCACAGCGGTAGATAACAAGGCGATGCTCAGTAGAATGAGAGACACGAGGAACAGGCGTGCATCGGTGGTGGTTGGTGTGAAATCTCCGAAGCCGACGGTGGTCATGGTAACGACCGACACGTAGACGGCATCAAGCAGGTTATCAATTTTTGGGGAAAATTGGGCGCCAAGGTAGTAGATGCCAAACACCGCGTAGGCAAACAGAACGAGCACCGCGACCAAAGCCGCCAGGGTGGCGAACTCGAAACTGCGGCCACTGAACTGCCGATGGCTTGCCAGCAGCAAGGCCATCAGCAAGATTTCATAGGCAAGCAACCAGGTTTCAATCGGCCTATCCGACTGCATAGAAAGGGTCGCAAGCACCACAGCCAGCACCAGTACCAGTACTGACAGCAACCATGCAAACTGTAATCGAATCCACAATCCCACCGAAATGATCAGCAGAAACACGCCGATGGATAGCTGGGAAATGCCTGGTAGGCTGACGCCGACCAGATCCTGCCGAAGACTACCCGGCGTTAGCAGGTGAAGGTGCATGCTTTGTGCCTGGTCGGTCATCGGAATCAAATGCAGCAGGCCGAGCAGAGCCAGGGCCAGTGCGGCTGGTACCTGGGGAAACCAGGATTTTTTGAACAGACCTGCCACGGCCCTGCGAAGAGGGCTCGGTACAGTGTTGCTCATCATAAAGGGGGCACTACCCTTTTGGGGACGGGATAAAGGGAAGCGTCCGCTTTTCGTAAGGGCAGGCGGGGTAACGGATGGCGTTCCTTTTTCGAACCTGAATTCATCAAATTTTTCGCAGATACCTGGTGTGTTCAAGTAGATTCTACTGTAAATGAATAATGGCGTCATATTACTGTGCCCAGCCGCCAATTTAAGGGGTCGGTGACAACTGATAACCATTTCCTTTTGAATTAAAGGCGACGGTCACAACTGATTGCCATTTCCTTTTGTAACCCTGCCCCGAACCTGTTTAAACTCAATTTTCTACAAGCATTGGTAAAAAGGATTTTGCTATGCCTCGCAAACCTAGAATGTATCTCGGGGGCATCCCCTGCCACATTATCCAGCGCGGCAACAATCGGAATGCCTGCTTCTTTGCTGAAGAAGACTACCTCTATTACCTGTCTCAGCTCGGTGATGCCTGCCTGCGTTACAAGGTTCAGCTGCACGCCTATGTGCTGATGACCAATCACAACCACCTATTGATGACTCCCACTGACGAGTCGGGCATATCCAGAGTCATGCAATCCCTGGGCAGACGCTATGTGCAATACATCAATAAGGCCTACTGCCGAACGGGCACACTGTGGGAGGGCCGTCACAAGAGCAACCCGATACAGGCCGATGATTACCTGCTTGCCTGCTACCGCTATATCGAATTAAACCCGGTCAGGGCTGCCATGACGCCCCACCCCGCGGACTATTTATGGTCTAGTTATCGAGCCAATGCCTACGGGGAGAGAAATCGTTACTTAACGACTCATCCCCTTTATCTTGGGTTGGGGGCGACACCCCAATCGCGTGAGGAACGTTACAGGGCTCTATTCACTACGGAGCTTGATGAGAAGCTGGTGCGTGAAATCAGGACTGCTGCCAGCTTTTCTACACCGCTTGGAAATGCCAGGTTCGTTGAGCAGATTGAACATGCCACCGGGAATAAAGCTGGCCAAGCTAAAAGAGGGCGACCTGCAAAGCGGCGACGAAAGAACGAATGAGAATGATTTGTCACCGACCCCTTTTATGCTCGACCCATAAATTTACGCTCTTCTGTGCTCACTTTAATCGTATCGCCAG
>JBALVO010000189.1:0-5207 GCA_036961445.1 Halioglobus sp. | reverse complement strand
GTTGTAAAAAATAGAAACATTAGGAGTCTCCTTTATGAACACAAATTTCAAACCATTAGGCCTCGTCGCTGCAGTTGCTGCAGCTACCGCTGGCTATACCGGCGTAACTCAAGCACAGGACGCGGAATTCGCGGGAACTGGTCTTGGTGACGCTGCAATCGTACCTTATTACACAGTCCAGGGTGACTTTGTAACCGGCGTACATATTACTAACACAAGTGACCTGACCCAAGTCGTCAAGCTGCGTTTTCGTCGCGCTTCTGACTCTATGGACGCACTTGATTTCAACATCATTATGTCTCCATTCGACATGTGGACTGGTTTTATCAAGGATGACGACGGCACAATTAGTGTTGGTACTTCCGACACGTCTTGTACAGCTCCGCTGACGGTTCAAGCTACCGGCGTTGCTGAAATGCCTGACATCTTCCGCGAAGGTGCTGAAGAAGGTTATATCGAGATCATTGGTATGGGTTCTGCTACCGCTGACCAGTTGATCGCTATTGGTTCTGATCACGGTACTACCGGTACTCCGGCTGACTGTGCGTCTGTCGAGACTAACTTCTTCCGTAACGCAACGGGTTCAACCGCCGCTGTCGGTGTTGTGTCTGATACCGTGTCGCACCAGAGTTGTTCTGCCGGTCTTGCACTCGCTGTTCCTCTTCTGTGTCCGACTGCTACCACCATTGTCCCGCAGAACCTTTTGCCAGCTGGCGACGCGCTTAACGTAACGTACTTTGTGCGCTCTGCGGAAACTGGAACTGAGTTCGGTTCTCGAGCTGTTCACCTTTCTGGCTTTGGTGTTAGTGCAATGATGTCTAACCAAGAGATCATCGTTACAGGTACTGGTACGACAGACTTCTTGAGCTTCTTGTATCCTAACCTGGATGGCGGCTCACCTGCAGGTGCCTCTACTGGCAGATTTGACGGAGTTCGTACTGCTCTAGGTGCGCAGACTGTCATTAACGAGTGGTCCACAAACTCAGCAAACGCGGTATCTACCGATTGGGTTGTAACTATGCCAGGTCAGTACTTGATGCTTAACCTGCCTGTATACGGCGCGATTCTGGATGCCGGTGGCAGCATAGACAATTGCTTGTCTGCAGCTGAGATTGCCGCCATTCTGCCGGTACCCGTTCCCTTGCCTCTGGCATGTGACGCACGCGACCTTCCTGTTGAAGTTGCGATCAGGTTCTGGGACCGTGAAGAGCAGAAAACCACAACTCCTCAGGGTGGTCTGGTGATTTCACCGGCAACAACTGATACTCCTGATACAGCTTTGCTTGAAAATGAAGTGAACGTGATTGAGTGGACTGATGGTGTTAATGCTCCGGTTCTGGATAGCGCCTACGCTACATCCTTCGATGTGTCGGCTCTTGGTGCACCTAACGGTTGGGCTCAGTTGGCAGTGACTTCTGACAAGGCGGCCGGTGCAGCTGGTGTCTTCATCCCTACGACGGTTCAAGATATCCGTGTAGTTGATGAGACTCTGGTTCCCATCGTTGGTTTCGCGGCTTGGGAGCGTTCTTTCGCTAACAACCCCGGTGCTAGCTATGGTCGCCTGATCGATCACGCTTATGTTGGGGCGTCGACTACGACCACTGCTCCTGCTCCTTAAAGTAGTAAGTGCTAAGATAAAGCCGATGCCCTTTTGGGCATCGGTTTTTTTTTATCCAAATTATCAGCAATAAGGTGTATCCAAATGTTATCTAGAATACTGGCGACTCTTTTCTTTTTACCATGGTTTGCCTCCACGAGTTATGCCACCGAGTACGTCATTGAGGACCAGGGTTTCGGGTTCACTCGTGAAGAGGTCAAGCAAATGATCGTTCACTGGACGCCTCAAATGCAGGCCGCCGCCGCCGACGATGTGGGTGACCGCCTTGAGTTGATAAGCATGTCCCTGGCTGCAAAGAAAATAGCCGCGGAAGCCGAGGCTTTTACCGAAGCGGATGATCCAGCACTCTACTGGGCTCAGCAATTTCGAATACGCAATAGTAATAGGCAGTTTATGGTAGCCAACTACATGGAGAACCTGGAGATGCCTGACTTTACTGAACTGGCCGAAGAGCGGTATCTGACAGAAAGAGACAAATACGCCGCGATTCCAGAACAACGGATCACCTCGCATATCTTGTTTAAATGTGTTCCGCCCGAGTGTATTCGCCGGGAGTATAAATCCAAAATTGAACCACACCTCGAGGCGCTTTTGTCCGGTGCGAGTTTTGATGAAATGGTTGAAAAGTACTCTGAAGACCCTGGCTCAAAAAAAATAGGTGGCAAGTTTGATCAGTGGATGTCGAAAGGAAAATTCAGCAGTGTTGCCCCTCACTATCATGAGGCGACGTTCAAAATTGAAGGTATAGGCAAGTATTCCCCGGTTATTGAATCCACGTATGGCTTCCATATTATCAGGCTAGACGACATCAAGCCTAAATCCTACCAAAATTATGACGAGGTCAAAGACCAGATAACTACTGATCTTACCAAGGAATATCGTAGCCTGGCCGCGAAGGAGTTTGACGCTCGCTATCGACTTACGGAAAATGCACAACTGAACGGGCCGGTATTGGATGAGTTGTTTGAGCAATACAAAACGGGCGCGGATAGCACCGACAGTCCCAAATGAGGCCAAGCGCGGGAAAATCCCGAACAAGCCTGCTTCTGGCCTCGGGCTTAATGCCAGCCCCGTATTGCGCTGAGTGAACGATGCGGGAACCTTCGGTTGCTATCCTACTTTGCACGCTTGATGGCGCCCGCTTTCTACCCGATCAATTAGATTCCATTAATCGTCAGTGGCACGGAAACCTGCGGCTTTGGGTTTCTGATGATTGCTCTTCGGACGATACCCTAGCTCTGTTGTCGACCTGTCATTTTGGCCGTGATCAACGTCCCGCAGTTGTTCTAAATGGTCCGCAAAGCGGTCATACAGCTAACTTCCTCTCACTCGCCTGTAATCCGGATATTGATGCAGACTACTACGCGTTTGCAGATCAAGATGATATCTGGGAAGCGGAAAAACTGTATAGAGCGGTTAGCATGCTCGAATCTCTGCCGTCTGAGACGCCGGCTTTGTACTGCGCCAGAACCCGCGCTGTAACGGAGGACGGCAGGCCAGTAGGCCTTTCGCCACTTTTCCGTCGCCCCCCGAGCTTTGCCAACGCGCTGCTCCAAAATATTGGTGGCGGGAATACCATGGTCATGAACAGAGCGGCTCGCCAACTACTTTTGACAGCGGGAAATATAAATGTGGTTAGCCATGATTGGTGGACCTATCTGCTAGTGAGTGCTGCGGGCGGCACCGTCATTTACGATCCACGTCCTTCGCTGCAATATCGGCAACACACACGTAATATTGTTGGCTCCAACCGGGGTCTGCGGGCTAGAATCCGGCGCACCACTCGAGCCTTGCAAAATCGGTCCAGAAACTGGAACACCATCAATATTGAGGCTTTAAACACCGTTCAGGATCTTATTTCGCCGGAAAACCGAGTTGTACTGGAGGAGTTCTCTGACGCCAGGAATGAGCCATTAATTTCCCGGATGAGGGGCATCAAAAAGTCTGGTGTGTACCTGCAAACCATAACCGGCAATGCCAGTTTGTTTGTGGCCAAGTTGCTGAATAAAATATGACACTTGCCTTCCGGGCTATACCGGGTAGCATTTGTTCCTCCAGTGCGCTCAATGCGACTCAGGAAAATCAATGAACAAGGTTTTAGTAACAGGCGCGTCTGGTTTTTTAGGCCGCCATCTGGTTGAAGCACTGCTGGCCGAAGATTATCAGGTTTGCGGTCTGGATCTTCAGGTCGGTCCTGTGGAACACGAAAACCTGCAGTGGGTTACTGGCAGTTTTCTGGATGTTGAAACTTTGGAAAGTGCGCTCGCAGGCTGCGATGCAATTTTCCATCTCGCGTCTACCACACTGCCAAAGTCGTCTAACGAAAACCCGTGCTACGATGTGGCAAGTAACCTGCAAGGTGCGCTCAACTTGCTGGATATCGCGGTCGCAAACAATGTCGCCAAAGTGGTCTTCATATCCTCGGGGGGTACTGTCTATGGCGTACCCCAGCAGGTGCCAGTAACTGAGCAACACGTGACTAATCCCACCTGCTCCTACGGTATCGTTAAACTGGCGATAGAAAAATACCTTTATTTGTATCACCAGTTGCACGGGCTGGAGACTTGCAGCTTGCGCCTTTCCAACCCCTACGGTGAGTATCAGCGACCCGATACCGGGCAGGGAGTGATCGCGGCTTTTTGCCACAAAGCGCTGAATTCCGAGCCCATAGAAATCTGGGGTGATGGTTCAGTTGTACGCGATTTTATTTATGTAAAAGACGCTGTTGACGCTATGCTGAAAGCGTCTGAAGTAGAGTGTGGTGGGCAGGCTATAAATATAGGCTCGGGATTAGGGCTCTCCTTGAACGCTGTAATCGATCAAATTGAAGCTGTCTCCGGCTTAACGGTACAACGCGATTACAAGCCGGGCAGGGGCTTTGATGTTCCCGCTATTTATCTCGATATCGCCGAGGCTGAACGTGTGCTTGATTGGCGGCCGAAAGTGACGATGACCGAAGGCCTCGAACGATTATTTTCCTGGGCGCAGCAAAAACAATGATTTCCCTGTGCTGATTTCGGTACATCTGCCGAAGACTGCCGGGGTAAGTTTTGGTGCTGCCCTGGACCGTCATTTTGACGGTAATGTACTGCGTGACTACGCCGATAGACCCCTTAATTTAAGCACTTTCCAGCGCAATTTGAAAACCTTGAGCCGCAGTGTGAAGAATGTTGGAGCGGGCCAGAAGCTGGCACATCTAGGCTGTATTCATGGCCATTTTATGCCGCTGAAGTATCGCTTTTTGCCGGTTGCCCAGGAAAAGCAATTTGTGGTCTGGTTGCGCGATCCGGTGGAGCGGATAGCATCACATTATTATTATTGGCTGCGAGACTATGAGCCAGCTAAATCCGGCCTGCTACGGCGCCGCGTTGTCGAGGAGGGGTGGAGCCTGGAACGATTTTGCCTGGGTCCAGAGCTTCAAAATTTCTACAGCAAATTCTTTTGGGGGTTTCCGTTCTCGCGCTTTTGCTTTGTCGGCATCACTGAGTTTTATGACCAGGACCTCGAGTATTTTGGTCGCCATATGCTGGGAGAGACGCTAGCGAGTTCATTTGACAATGCAAACCCTTCAAAAGAATCTCACAGTTAC
>JBALVO010000188.1:0-5226 GCA_036961445.1 Halioglobus sp. | reverse complement strand
ATGAGCTTTTCTCGTGGAATCTTCAACGGATTAGCATCGAGAATTACCAGGTCAGCGTGTTTTCCGATCTCCAGACTACCTTTACTATTCTCCTCAAAATATTGGTACGCTGGCCACATCGTCATAGCCCTAAGCGCTGTGTAGGGTGCTACTCGCTGATCCTTGCCGAGAACTTTTTTAGTTCGCGTGGTCCTGTTTACGGTAGCGTCCAGGACTCTGAATGAGCTGGGGAGTGCGACTGGTGCGTCATGGTGAGAGCTAAACATAAGTCCTGCTTTAAGAACGTCGCCGGTGGGAGAGATTAAGTTGGCACGCGTCTGACCAAGAACCGAATTAGCATGCCAATCACCCCAGTAAAACGTATGCATAGGGTATAGAGAGGGGAAGATCCCTAGGTCTTTCAGGCGTTCGATCTGGTCCTGTCGAATGGTCTGGCCATGGATGAGAACCGGCCGGCGATCTCGCATACCATGCTTGGCAGTTCCAGCCTCAACCGCGTTAATGAATTGTTCGATAGCAGCATCGCCATTAGCGTGTGTCAGAACCTGCCAGTTTTTCGCAAAGGCTTCCGTGATGTATTGATTCGCCTGCTCATCACTGAAAGTTGGGTATCCGTTATAGCTCTCCGGCTTGCCGCTAGGTGGTTTGAAGTAGGGCTCCGTTAGCCATGCGGTCTTGCCCTGAGGTGACCCGTCAAAGTTGAGCTTCACGCCGCCGACGCGGAAACGGTTGCGGTAATCCTTGCTTAGGTAGGGTGATGCCATCATGTCACTACTGGATACCATGTCGATATATGCCACGACATCCACCAGCAGTCGATTGTCCTCTGCTGCGCGTACCAAAGAGGTGTAGGCCTGTTGGCTCGCGCGACCCTCTTGCACGGTGGTGTATCCGTACTTCGCATAGAGTTGTTGTCCTGCTTCCAGCATCCTGTCCTGCAACTGATTATCAAAACGGCTCATGACGGCGAAAAGCACTTCGAAGTGCGCGTTTTCTTCTAAAACTCCATTGGGTTCCATCGAGCCTGTTTTGCGACGTATGACACCCCCTTGAGGGTCCTTGCTGTCGGCGTTGATACCAAATAGCGACATTGCGACACTGTTTAACACGCTCAGATGACCGGAAGTATGAATGATGATGACCGGCTTTTCCGTGCTGACTTGATCAAGATCTGTAGCCAGAGGGTATCGATCAAGTTCAGCGTCATCATAACCAAACCCCATGATGATTCCGGTATTGTCGATGAAAGGCTTATATTTGGGGTCAGATTGGGCATTCGTGAGAAGTTGGATAACATTGTTCACAGTCTTTGCCGTCCCATCAGGCGGCGGCAGTAAGTTGGCTACCATTGCTTGTAAGCCAACGCCATAAACATGGCTGTGTGGATCTATGAAGCCGGGAAGTAGTGTATGGCCCAAGAGGTCAACCAATTCAGTATTACTGTCTGCATACTGCATCGCTGGTTCTTTGTCCCCGACAAATACAATTTTTCCATCGGTGACCACCAAGGACTCGACATACTCGGGCTGATCACCAGCCATGGTCAGAATATCGCCTCCGAAGTAGATAGAATGTGCGCTTTGTTGATGCATGATCGAGGGGTCGGCATCTGCAGATACAGTGATTATCGGGGCCAGTAACACCGAAAAGAATAACCGCGTAAATAACTTGAAAAACATGATATTTATCACTCCGAGTCTTTCGTAGAAGATACAGGTTTTCCCGCTCACTGCGCAGGGATACTTGCTAGTGTTATTGTTAACTAGGAGTATACGCGGTTTTGTTTAGCTTGGATTAGCGCTTGGGGGAAATTCCAGGCCTTACTGCACTTGGGGGCACTGTCAAATTAACAGCCCGAAAGTATTGGAACCGGCGAAGAGCCTGCCCCACTTCATCGGGTATGAACACCTGCTCACACCACCGTTTCTCCCCGAAATTGTAGGCAACCCAAGGCGGTGACATCAGATAAATTCTAGCCAGTGTCTCGAGATAGAAAATTCGCCCGCGGCCTTATAGAAACTCCTAAAAATTCGAGCGGCGATATATTCAACTGTCCGGAGAAAGTATGGGTTATACCCGGGTATCGGCAGAGTCTGTCGATTGCACCTCATTCAACAAAAGTATATACATAGCATTCTGATATTAAAGAGTAGGGGGCTATGCCGATGTCACCATTCGCCAGTTCGGTACTGCCATCTAAAGTACAGATTGGTAAGGTGCTTACGGCCTTCTCCGTGTTGTTGGTCATGCTGGCGACCGGTTGCGCCAGCTTGCCTACTGATTATCCTCGTAGTGAGTCGACGGCATTGGAAGATTACCGATCTACTTCGTTAGGCCAGATCTGGGCAGAGGCAGAGGACGCTCACCCGGGTGAATCCGGCTTCGCGATACTCCGCTACGGGCATAGGGGCTTCAGTACCCGTGTCGGGATAATCGACCTGGCCGAGAAAACGCTCGATCTGCAGATCTATATCTGGGCAGCGGACGAAACCGGGCGAATTCTTGCTGAGCGACTGCTGCGTGCGGCCGATCGTGGCGTCAGGGTGCGGGTGCTGGCTGACGACATGGGCCTGGGTGGGACTGACCAGACGATCGCTTCACTTGATGCGCATCCCAATATAGAAATACGTATCTTCAATCCCTTTGCCCACCGCAGCGCCTCGATGCTGGACTTCATTACTGACATGAAACGGGTCAATCATCGCATGCACAACAAGACCGTAGTGATGGATAACGGTTTTGCCATTGTCGGCGGACGCAATATCGGCGATCACTATTTCGGCGTGGACCCGGAAACCAATTTTCGCGACCTGGATATCATAGCGGTAGGGCCTGTAGTGCGTGATATCTCTACTGTTTTTGACCATTTCTGGCAGGGTGATTGGGCTGTCCCAATTGCGGTGCTGGTTGATCGCCCCTACACCGATGCAGATCTACAAGCGGCTGCTATCAGTTTGCGAAAGCGCATCGCCGAAGGTCAGTACCCCTACTCAGTTGATGACGACATTGCCAATCTTCGTGTAGAAATTGAGGCAACGGAAAACAATCTCACCTGGGCACCTGGACAAATCATATGGGACGATCCTGCTACCCTCAAGGAAGTTGCAGTGACCGGAGAGTTGGTTACTGCATTTCGCAGGAAGCTCGATACAGTCCAAAAGTCACTGACGTTGGAATCCGCTTATTTCGTGGTCGGTGAGTCGGGCCTTGCCAGCGTGAAGGAATTAGAAAACCGGGGCGTGGAGGTGAGAGTATTGACCAACTCCCTGGTGTCAAACGATGTTCTGGCGGCCCATGCAGGACATGCGAGCTACCGCAAGGAATTGCTCGAGGCCGGCGCGGCTGTCTATGAACTGCGCGCTGATTCCGGCGTTATCAAGAAAACCTGGGATGGTGAATCCAGGGCGGGACTGCACACTAAAGCCATGGTCTTTGATGGCGAGTCATTGTTCGTCGGCAGCTTTAACCTGGATCCCCGTTCCGCCAACATTAATACTGAAGCGGGCCTCTATGTAGAAAGCCCTGAACTGGCAGCACAGCTGCAGGCGTATATGGACGAGGGCGTCCTGCCTGAGAACAGTTACCGACTGGAACTGGATGACGATGGAGATCTGGTGTGGATCACCGAGGACGATGGTGTTGAAGTGCGTTATGACAAGGATCCCCTGTCAACCTTCGGGCAGCGGGTGACATCCGGGTTTATCGGCATCCTGCCGGTGGAATCACAGCTCTAGACCTGTCCTTTCTGAAAACTCGATCGTTGGATTAATGATCCAACTTTCGCAAAAACAATCTATGAGGCGGCACGAGTGCAACGATGATGAAGGCCTCCGACCTGGGTCAACGCAATGGCATTGCCAAATGCTTCATGCTCAACAGAGCGGGGAGTACTGACAACTTAAATGGCCCAGATTGCTGGAATCGGCCCATGAACACATACAAACGCCATCGATTTCCCCCTGAGATCATCAGTTACGCTGTCTGACTTTACTATCGCTTCAATCCAAGTCATCGGGATATTGAATACGTCTTAGCTGAACGAGGCATCACTGCCAGCCGCGAAGCGATTCGCCTGTCGTGCATAAAATTCGGCGTCGTTGATACCCGCCGATTAAGGCGAAAGCAGCGGGGCTATGGTATTGCTCATCGGGAGCTGATTCCGGAGACGATCCACAGTACCGAACAGTATGAAAATAATCGGGGAGAGCAATCGCATGAGGCGACCAGTGTCTGGGAGCGGGGAATGCGACGATTCAAGTCGGCCAGGCAGGTTCAGCGATTCGTGAACGCGCATGCTGCCGTTTAGAAACTATCCAATCTGAGTAGGCCCCAGATCGGGGCAGAGCAATATCGGCACCTCTGGATCAGTGCGTTCAATGAGTGGAGTAGGGCAGTGGCGTAACGGTAGAAACTTGCTTTCTGCGATCTGTAGAAGTCAATTTGCCAAAATCGAATGGGGCGGTACAACCGGCACCGGCAAACCTTTAATTTACATTGTAAAATATACAATGAAGAAAGTGTCACCGTAACTCCGGCACCCAAAGCACTCGCGTTGCTCGCGGGGCAGGCTCTGCTCTCGTTTCAATCTTCTGGCGTATGGAGCTCCGAATTTTATGTACCAGAGGCGGATCGCTTCACGGCTGGCAGTGATACCCCGTTCGGCAAGGAGGTCTTCTATGAATGGTCCGGCACACCGGCGGTGGCTCAGATTGAAGCGATAGTACAGCCATACGACATAGAAAATTATGTCAGGTGGAAATCGGTAGCGTTTGTAGGTATTCATGGGCCAATTCTATCAATTTTGGAGAGTTTACTTGGCAATACCCTCTAAAGTGCTGCTTCATATTAGCTTGATTATGCCCAGTTCACCCCACGGCAAAAGTCATCTTAACAAGAACCCCCGCCATAATTTCTTTTGTCTCTCAGTTGCGTCTTCAGAAACAAATAATTTTTCACCGTCATACGATAATCCCATCAACTTTGCGCTTTCAAACACGGGGATCATTTCAGGGCTAGTGACATAACGTTCCAATTCTATCGCAATAGTCGTTCCAAATAATTTATTTACAGAGTCATACAGTTCCAAAAGGGTGAACACTTTTCCGTGACGAGGGTAGGTCACTAATAGATAGCGCCACAAATCTGTTAGTGATTTTGATCCATTGGTTTCGTCACGAATAAGAAAATCCAAAGACAATGCCGCCATAAATCCACCGGCATAATTCA
>JBALVO010000187.1:0-5252 GCA_036961445.1 Halioglobus sp. | reverse complement strand
CGCGTCACTTCCCGTGACGCAGAAATAGTGCCTTTATCAAAGAACGCCTCGTGATACTCCTCAATCTTTTCCAGGTCATACAGATAATTGACCATAATGCCGGCAGATTGCTCCCGCCCTTTCAGCGAAAGGTCTGCACCACCGTGTAAGCGATATAGTCTCGCGCCATTACCCAGATGAAAACGCGCTACCGGATCCCGTGGCGCTTCACCCAATTTCTCACGCAGTAAATAGTGCGCGCACAACGTATTAAGCGCATCGTAAACACTGGCCTCTACCACGCGCCCCAGGGGTTGCCTTACCTTGTCCACCAGAGCTGCGTCGACCAGTCCATCCAGGTCAGCCTTAAGCAACCACTTGCGAAAACCCGGCACCGGGGACAGGGTGACGAATGTTTTGAGCGTGGTGATTTCTTTCTTCAATTCCTCCACCACGTTCTTTATCAGAAAATTACCAAACGTAATTCCCGCCAAACCGGGGTGGCAATTACTGATTGAATAGAACACCACGGTATTGACCCGATCAGCAACCGGTGCGGTTCGTTCCTGCATCAACAACGGGGCCAAAGCACCAGGGACGTCGTCAGTGAGTGCTATCTCGACAAAAACCAGGGGGTCATTATCCAGGGCAGGGTGAAAAAAAGCGAAGCAGCGGCGGTCTTCGCGCAGGCGACTGCGCAGGTCATCCCAACCGTTAATTTCGTGCACGGCCTCGTAATCTATTATTTTTTCCAGCACCATTGCCGGCGATGACCAGTCAATCCGGCGCAACTCCAGAAACCCTTTATTGAACCAGGAAATAAATAAATGTTTGAGGTCGGAATCCACCCCCTTCAATTGCGGACTGGAGCGCAACACCGCCAATAGATGACCACGCATCACCACCAGCGTTCTGGTGCCGTCTGGCGCCATATTGATACGCCTAAAAAGCTTCAGACGAGGCGCTTCTACCGCGCGGGTGATGGCCCACAGATGATCCAGGTCGGGATTGTCTCGATACTGCTCAGCTGCAGTGAGAATTGCCCCGGCGTCCGCCTCAAATTTTTCCGCCAGGCTGGTAAAAAACTCCATCCTGTGCATCTCCGCCAATTGCCGATAACCCTGCGTTATTTCACTGGCCAGAGCCAGGCCGGAAGCCTCACCGCGATGCTCCAGCAATTCCTGACACAGGGCGACTAACGCCGCTGCGGAATTAGGCTGCACGGGAACAACCATGCGTCGTTTAGCCAGAATTTCCCGACCTGCCTCCATAACAGAGCCCAGCGTGCGCCCCAGAGCATTCATAGTCCCTGCCACAGGCCTGTCAGGCAGTTCCTTGTTCGGTAATTTTTCAGCCATAGTAAAACCTTTCAAAATATCTGTTTTATGTAATTCTAACGACCGCGGGCTTTCACATACTCAGCGCGTGCAGCACTGCACTCCGGGTCAAGCAATCCCCCTACCAAACCGTCAGCATCAGACCAGGCATGCATTATACCAACCATTTGCGAGGTAACGGCGTTGACATGCGCCTTGGTGGCTGCGACGGGCAGAAAAGGCTTGGCCGCAACCTGCTCGGCCAACGCCTGCACCACCGAATCCAGCTCGGCCTCAAGGACCACACGATTCAAAAAGCCAGCAGATCTGGCCTCCGCGGCGTCAAACTCCCTGCAGGTTATTACCAACTCCTTGGTCAGGGCCGGACCAATCTCCCGCACCAGACGTGGAATCCCCCCCCAGGCCAGAGGGATGCCCAGATCAATTTCGGGAATGGAAAAACGGGCCGACTCGGTAGCAACCCGCAAATCACAGGCAGCGGCCAATACCAGCCCGCCACCAACACACCAGCCCTGAATGCGGGCGATGCTCAGCGCGCGCATCTTCTCCAGCGCATCTGCCATGAGTCGCCCCGCATCTGCTGCATCGCGTAAACCCTCATCACCCACAGTGGGAAAGCCATCAAGATCGGCTCCGGCGGAAAATGCCCTGCCCCGCCCCCCGACAATAACGACACGAACTTCAGGTTGTTCATCAAACCATCGTGCGGCCTGGGCCAGTTCCTTCAGTACAAGGGTGGAAAGAGCATTGAGTCGTTCGGGGCGATTGAGCCAGAGTGACCCGATTGCGCCCTGCGTACCAACTTCCAGTGTTTCAAACATAGCTTAACTCCGAGCAATCATCTGTATTCTCTTGTTTCAGAAACTAACTGTTCCAACACCATTTCATTGTGTCACAACCGCCGTTAATGGCCTATTCTGTAAACTGACTCTTTGCGGAGATCGGCTCAAATGAAACGCGCGGATTTTATCCTGATAACCCTGCTGTGTACGAGCTTGTTACCAGCCTGCGTCCAGTACGAAAATAAACGCGGTGTCGATGTGGCGTGGCAGACCACAGTAACGCAACAGTTGGTTAAGGGTACCAGCACACGCCAGGATGTCCTGGCATTGCTGGGTCCACCCTCCCAGTTAATAGCATTGGACGACGAAACAGTGCTTTACTATCTGTTCGAACATTCCGAAGGAGAGGGCCTCATTCTGATCCTGTACAATCGTATGCGCATCGACACCCGCTATGACCGGGCAATCTTTTTCTTCGATGAAAACGATGTACTGACAGAATACTCGACACATATTGATGAATCCCAAAGCAGCTAACCGACTACGATACGCCAGTCTTCTTGCGGCTCTGTGGTTGCTAACGGCCTGTTCTCAATGGCGTTACGACCTCGGCATGCCGCTGCCAAAATCGGGGATACCAGAGGTAGAGCAGCATGCTGGCTTGAGCGAGGCGCTTATCGCCCTGGGGCCGCCGCAACGTATCTCTGCCACCCGCGATGGTTATGTACTGGCCTGGGAACACTGGCACATTAAAGAAAACACGCTGGGGCTAAGCCTGGGACTCATGGGGGCCGACTTATTCTCCATCGACTGGGGACAAATGCACGCCAAAGGCGAATTCCTGCTGTTAACGTTCAACCGCCAACATCAATTGACTGCCAGCGCACGTTCCGAATGGGACAATCACGGTGGCGGCCAGGCGGTACAGCCGTTCCTGGGCCTCATTTCGGTAGTGGATGTTGGTGACCTGACAGGTAAGATGACACAACACCGCTGGGGAGGTTCGTTACTGAAGCCTCTGCCGCGGGCACTGAACAACGATTCGAGCCCGGAAACCGGGCAAAATGGTGTAGAGCAGCGTGGCACCCCGACAGCCATCGGCCAGCGCAGTTTAGAGATGCATTAAAGGAGTCACTATGGATAACAATAATGCCAAGCCTGTAAGAAAAGTTTCCCTTGATGACAAGTACGCACTGGATACTACCCGAGCGTATATGACAGGTATTGAGGCGCTAGTGCGCCTGCCCATGCTGCAACATCAGCGCGACCTGCAGCGCGGCCTGAATACAGCCGCATATATCTCCGGCTACCGCGGTTCACCGGTAGGTGGCGTTGACCTGGCCATGTGGAAGGCAGCCCCCTGGCTGGAAAAGCACAATGTCTATTTCCAACCGGGCACTAACGAGGACCTGGCTGCCACTGCCGTCTGGGGCAGCCAACAAACCAATTTGTTTGAAGGTGCGAAATACGACGGTGTATTTGGCATGTGGTACGGCAAGGGACCGGGCGTCGATCGCAGCATGGACGTCATTAAACACGCCAACGCTTTTGGCACCTCCAAATACGGTGGTGTGCTGGCAGTGGCTGGAGATGATCACGCCTGCAAATCTTCCACTCTGCCACACCAATCCGAGCATATGTTTATTGGCGCCTCCGTCCCTGTCCTGAGCCCCTCTAACGTGCAGGAAGTGCTGGACCTGGGTGTCTATGGCTGGGAGCTGTCACGCTACAGCGGCTGCTGGGTAGCACTCAAAGCCATTACCGAGAACATGGATTCAGCGATTTCTGCAGATATTGACCCCCACCGTATCCAGATCGTAACCCCGGAGGAATTCGAACTACCCGCGGATGGCCTGCATGGCCGCTGGCCGGACAAACCACTGGAACAGGAACTGCGCCTTAACAAGTACAAGATATACGCCGCGCGCGAATTTGCCCGGGTCAATAACATCAACAAAATCGTGATCGACAGCCCGCAGCCGCGATTTGGCATCATTACTACCGGCAAGGCTTATCTTGATGTAATGCAGGCCCTGGAAGACATGGGTATTACCGAAGCCGTTGCAGCGGAAATTGGCATGCGCGTCTATAAAGTCGGTATGCCCTGGCCTTTGGAACCCCGCACGACTCACGACTTTGCCGAGGGGCTGGAAGAAATCCTGGTAGTGGAGGAAAAACGTTCAATCATCGAGGACCAACTTACCGGTCAGTTGTACAACTACCCGGTCGCGGGACGGCCACGGGTTATCGGCGAATTTGATGAAGACGGTCGGGATCTCTTGCCCAACCTGGCAGAGCTTACGCCAGCCATGGTCGCGTTGGCTATCGGCGCGCGCATTAAGCGCTTCTACCAATCTGAAACCATGGACCAGCGTATCGCCTGGATAGAACAAAAAGAAACGTCTTTGGCACAACCACGCGATATTATTGAGCGGGTGCCACATTTCTGTTCCGGATGCCCACACAATACCTCCACCCGCGTCCCGGAGGGTAGTCACGCGCTAGGTGGCATTGGTTGCCACTACATGGCCACCTGGATGCCAGACAGGGACACCCACACTTTCACCCAGATGGGCGGTGAGGGTGCCACATGGATCGGGCAGGCTCCTTTTACCGATACCAAGCATGTATTCCAAAACCTGGGTGATGGCACCTACTTTCACTCGGGCATCCTGGCGATTCGCGCGGCAGTCAGTGCGGGCGTGAATATCACCTACAAGATCCTTTACAATGACGCGGTCGCCATGACCGGTGGGCAACCCATAGACGGCACCCTTGAAGTAGAGGACCTGATCTATCAATTGCGTGGCGAGGGCGTGCGGCGTATTGCGCTGGTAAGCGACGAGCCTGGTCGTTGGCACGGCCAGTTCCAGGGCATACCAGGCTATACCCTGCACCATCGCGATGAGATGGACACACTACAAAAACAACTGCGGGAATTCGAAGGCACATCGGTGCTCATCTACCAACAGACTTGCGCGGCGGAAAAACGTCGACGCCGCAAAAAAGGTATCGTAGAGGATCCTGCCAAACGCCTTTATATCAACGACGAGGTTTGTGAGGGCTGCGGCGATTGCAGCGTCAAATCCAATTGCTTGTCCGTACTCCCAAAAGAAACCGAGCTGGGACGCAAACGACAAATTGACCAAAGTGC
>JBALVO010000186.1:0-5395 GCA_036961445.1 Halioglobus sp. | reverse complement strand
CTTGAGTCTAGGTTATGTAGCGCTAGCCCATGGCCTCAAGTTAACTTGTCAGTACCGCTGATTTGATCTGGATGATTGTCTGCTTTTCTCCAAAGCGGACATTTGAATGCTCCAGGTCGGTGTCTGCTAATGGGCCGTTCACACGACAAAGGAGTCATTCGCGGTCAGTAGATTTCGACACCATGAATGACTGCTTTCACGACATTCGCTCAATTTCTGCCGTTTGGCCTACACCCAATCCTCGTGGTGTTTGGCACTTACTCCAGGTTCAGTCCGAGTGACTGCAATTTGGCAATAGTCATCGATAATTGTTTCGGATCTATCACCCAGCGCTCAAGCCAGGCACGCAGGGGAAAGTCGGGATAGTTCTTATGTATCCGGGCGATAACTGCCCTGGCGCTATCTTCCTCACCCAGTTGCGCCATAGCAGCGGCGATGAAGACATCCATGTGTGGTCCTTGCGGCCCGCCTCGCTCGTAGCTGTCCTCCAGAGTGCCAAGTGCACCGCTGTAGTCGGCTGCAGTGTAGTAGGTGATACCCAGCACATTCAGGTAAGGCCTGCGAGACTCCACGGGGTCCAGGCGCAACGCCTCCTCAAGCTGCGGAATGGCTGCTGCAGGCTGCCCTGATAGAGTCAGGCTCATACCCAACACGAAGCGGGCAAAGTCGTCCCCCGGCTGAATGTCGAGGGCCGTTGCGACACTGTCCAGTGCGGCTTGTGAGTCGCCAGCCAAGACCTGGGCAAAAGCCAGCATCGCGTGGCCTGCGCCGAAATCGGGGTCTTGTGCAATCGCCCGATTGGCGAGTTCCACCGCCTGCGCCAACTCCCCTGCTGGGTCGTCGGAATTCATGAACAGTGCCCGGGTGGAGTGGGAGAAGCTGAGCCCGGTGTAGCCCCCTGCGAAATCCGGTGCCACCTCCAGTGCGCGATCGAACAATTGTCGGGCAGCCTGGATCCGGGCCAAGTCCCGGGGCGGCATGATGGTGATCAGGCCCTGGCGATAGAGCAGCCAGCCCTCAGCACTGGCTGAGTGGTGCTGGGACAAGCGCGTCTGCTCTCCCGGCTGTAACTGTACTGCCAGTTCGGTGGTAATCGAGGTTGCCAACGCCTCCCGAAGATCGTGGACCTGGTCCAGGTGGCGGGACAGGCGCTCCGCCCACAGCACCTTAGCATTCTTCGCATCCACCAGCTGCACGTAGAGCAGAACATCATCCCCCTGCCTCTCCATAGTGCCGCGCAGTAAATGGGTGACACCGAACTCACTACGAAAATCCTGGATACTGTAAGGGCTCTGCCGATCCTGGGCGTCCAGCACCGATGCATGGGCCATTACCGACAGACCAGAAATTTTGCTGAAGTTGGTGATGAGGGCCTCCACCAATCCCGCCGCCAGGCGCACAGACTGTTCATCCATGGAGGCAGTGGCAATAGGCATGACCACAATGTAAGGTTTGCTATCTGTGACCACCGGCTCCAGCGCAATCGCAACCGGGTCATTCCCCGCGTGCAGGGTGTAGAGGAGCACCCAGGTCGCCACCAACAGCAGGCCTATCACACCGACGATGCCCGCCGATGGATACTGCCGGCGGCCTTGAGTTCGCTTCTGCGCAGGGGCAGACTCCTGCAATTCTCTACTGCCGGTTACGGGTTCTACTGTCTGCCGTTGCGAGAACACCGCGCGATACCCACCCTTGGGGATGTCGATCACCACTGGGTCAGCCTCACCCTCTTCGCGATAGTACTCCGCCAAGCGGCGCCGCAGGCGGCCGGCCTCCACCCGGACGATGGTGTCAGTTTGGGCGTCGAAACTCTCATCCCGCTTGAATACGGTTTGCGCAATTGGTGCAGCCTTCAGGTCCGCAAATTGGCCGGCCAATGTCCGTTCAACCAGATAAGACAGTAATGCGCTGAGTTGGGGCGCACTCTGAAAGCACTCCGCAGCGAGGATTCGCTGCAGCTGCGCCTCAAGTTCGCTGTCTGAATGTTCTTGAATCGCTACCGCCACCATATGGTCCCTTTGGAGCTCCCAACCCTCATTTTAGCAGAGGCACGGGAGATGCGAGGTACACCTGCCAAAATCACCCGGGGTTCAAGGGCAAAATCTTGACTTGGATCAATCCTGTTGACCCAAAAGCAATGCGCGCATCTAACGTACTGAAAAAAATAGAGAATTTTTTCATTCCCAATCGAGGATGAGCAGTTGTCTCGAATATATGGCTGATTTTAAAGTGATGTCACAGTGATGTCACAGTGATGTCACTAGCCAGTGCACCGTGGCGGATGAATTATCTGCGTGAGGATAGCGCCGCCATCGGAGTCAGACTCGGAAGAGTTAAGGGTGAATGGTTCATTCAATAGTTAGGTGCGGCTAGTTATCACAATGACAGATAGATTTGGTAATCGGATAGCGAGGCTCGAAACCCTTGGTCAAAGCGCAAAGCACAGAGGGTATGCGAATTCCTGAGAGATTCAGGGAGCGCCGACGTCAGTTGCAGGAGCTTCGTATCGCCGACCGCGAGTTTCATGATTTGTGGGAGGACTATACCGAGATTCTCCATAAACTGATGCAGTCGGAAGAGCTCAATCGAATACGCGAAGAACTGGAAAAAGAAATCGACGAGGCTTTAGGCAAGCGTTGAAGGGGTTTTCAGCGGGAGAAGGCAATTGTTGGATACCGAAATTGTACATTCTGGAACGACTGGAGAAAATACCATGAAAATAGTGATATCAATGTTCATTTTTAGCGCGCTTCTAGCGGGCTGTTCTTCCCCGGCCCCGGCCCCACAGAAAGAGGTGCAGGCAAACCTGGCCAAATCTGTCGACTGCTCCACTGCAACGGCGGATATTAAGAACCTGACCAGCGAGAAAGCCCGGACTTCCAAGGAAATCGAAGCTGGTGCAAGTTCTATTATTCCCGTAGGCGCTGTAGCGCATATGTTCGGCGGCAGCGAGAAAGAGACCTTCGCGATTGGTACTGGCCAGTACAACAAGAAACTGGATGCAAAAATCGCTGAGATCAAGCAGCAGTGTGACATCCAGTAATGAAAGCGATCAGGGTCTCGCCACTACTGCCGGGCACATTCTTTACCTGTGTAATGATGTTGTCCCCGTCCGGGGCGCAAGCGGCTGCGTTTTACGTCAGCGAAATTGGCACCCCCGGCAGCCTGGGTACCGCGGGTGTGGCCAATACGACCAACACATTCGGTACTGACAGCGCTTTTACCAACCCGGCGGGGATGACCGGTGTCAAGGAAAGCAACGTAGTAAGCGGTATGCAGCTGCTGATACCGGAAATAAAGTTTGACTCCTCCATTGCAGAGGCTGGTGGTAAAGACGGGGGTAACGCGGGTAATGTCGCCGCTATCCCAAGCCTGTTTGCCGTCAAGGTGCTGGACGACCGGACACGTATCGGTTTTTCTGTGACAGGTCCACTGGGGGGCGGTATGAACTATGGCGACGACTTCGTTGGTCGCTACGGCGCACAGAAGGTAGAGCTTACTGGTCTAGCGGTGTCTCCATCACTGGGTTACCGGGTGACTGACCGGCTTTCGCTGGGATTGGGTGTCTCCGCACTCTATACCAATTTTGAGGAAACCATCGCCATCAACAATCCGGATGCCCTGCCCGATAGCAAGATTAAACTGGAGAACCTGGACGACTGGAGCTGGCAGGGTTTTGCAGGGTTGACCTTCCAACTGACGGATGAGTTGTTGCTGGGAGCCGTGTATCGCAGCAAGTCGGATGTCAACCTTAACGGTGATCTGAATGTTCGCAGCTGGCAGCTGCCGATTCCCCAGCCCACGGCCAACTCGGCCAAGCTGCAGTGGGACAACCCGCAAACGGTGGAGTTGGGGATACGCTACAAGCTAAATGAGGAATGGCACCTGATGGCCAATGCCGACTGGGAGGAGTGGTCGAAGTTTAGTGATAACTATCTGTCGGTCCAGAATGGCGTCCTGAACCCCGCGGCCGCCCTGGACCGCGACTGGAAGGACACCTGGCATGCAGGTATTGCGGCAGCGCGCCACACTGGAAACAGGTTTTACAGTATGGGGTTTTCCTATGACAGCTCACCGGTGAGTGACGGAAAGCGGACCATCGACCTGCCAATGGACGAGCAAATCAAACTTTCGGCGGGGATGGGCCTGCAGCAAACGGAAAAGATGAGTTACGCACTTGGTGCTACCCTCATGTACGCGGGCGAGGGAAAGGTTGATCAGACAGCACAGGGAGTTCGCTTTAAAGGCAAGTTCGATACCAATCTTATCCTGTTTGTCGGGGGTACCGTCCGTTATGTCTTCTGATACGAAATGCATTTGTCAACGACACCTCATATTATTCACCTCAACGTCGATGGGGGAAGTGTGTAACTGCTGTTTATCGCCGTATCGCATTGACTGGGTGAACCTTTTTTGCCGGTTACCGTGTAATAAAAAAAACAGAAACCTAAAGGAGATTTGACAGCATGAATCAGCTTACCAAATTCATCACAAGCCTGATTTTTACGGTGAGTGTATCCGGACAGGCGCTGGCCGTGGACTACGACCTTGTCATCCTCAACGGTCGCGTCATGGATCCGGAGAGCAAGCTCGATGCTGTGCGGAACGTCGGCATCAAGGACGGCAAGATCGCAGTCATCAGCAAAGAAAAAATTTCAGGTAAGCAACAGATCGATGCTTCCGGCCATGTTGTTGCGCCCGGTTTTGTGGATGGCCATTCCCACGTAGTGGATACGCCGTTGGGCCAGCGCCTGATGCTGCGGGACGGCGTGACGACCACGCTGGACCTCGAAATCGGCGCGCTTCCGGTAAGCCGCTGGTACGACCGGATGAAAGGCAAGTCGCAAAGCAACTACGGTGCTTCTGTCTCCATAATGGGCGCACGCGCCGCGACCTTCGACCCTGATTACCTTAAGGCCACTCTCGGCGGCACCAGTTATGACTTGTTCTCACCCAAAGTTGATGTTCCACAGGACGTCTATAACCGCGTTCCGAACGATAAAGAGATCAATAGCATTCTCAAACACATCGACAATGGCCTGAAAGAAGGCGGGCTGGGAGTTGGGCCACCTACGGGATACATGGTGGGTGCATTTACATCGCAGGAAATGATCGGTGCACAGAAACTGGCTGGCAAATACGGCCGTTTCTCCCATGTGCATACCCGCTTCTCCAGCCAGGTAGTGCCGACCTCGGGCATCCTCGCATTCCAGGAAGCGATTGCATCGGCGGGGAGCTACGGCGGTGGTGTGATCATTGCGCATTTCACCGCGCAGGCACTCGAGCTAACCCAGGCGACCATGGATTATGTCGATGCTTTACGGGCGGATGGCGTCCCGGTGGTGCTGGAAGTCTATCCCTATAACTTCGGCGGTGCCGGCAACGGAATCCAGGC
>JBALVO010000185.1:0-5429 GCA_036961445.1 Halioglobus sp. | reverse complement strand
ATCACGAAAATAATATACTCGCTGTCTACCGGGATGCCGCCTATCAAATTATTTTTCGCCAGGTGTTGCGACCCTAACAGGCGCTTCATTTCTTCGGATAACTGTTGCCTCGCTATCGCCAGTTGTCCGGTGACCACGTCGTTGCTGTTGGTCTGTACCTGGATGCTGTCGTAGCTGGATTTGGCGCTGGCCAGTTGCCCGCGTAGTATTGCTATACGCTGTTCGTACTCGGACAATTGTTCGTGTTTGGCATTCAGGTCGCGGTTCAGTATACGACTTTCACCGCGGATCTCGAACAACTGCTCCTGCAGTGCAGCGACCTTGCCTTCAAGGTTCACGGTAGACGCTTCAATAATTTGTGGTTCCACCGTTTTGGTGATCATCAGCAGCAGAATGATTGCACCAAAACCGCAACAAATGACGTCGAGAAACGACATTGAAAATTCTTCCGGGGCTCTCGCCTTACGCCGCGCCATCAGGGCCAGTCTCGCGATGGGCTAAGTAGGGATCCCTTGCTAACCTGTGCCAGTTGCCAAAGCTCTGATGCTGCCATAGGGTCCCCCTCCATTGGCGCCAGGATAATATTGACCGGCACATTACCCGGTAATTGCCGGATAGCCTGACGATAGAGTTTCTGGCGTTCCTGGCCACTGACCTTGCTGCCCCGCGGGGGCGTGACGCCCTGGGTAGGCAGGCCGTCGGTAATGAGAAAAATATTATCCGGAGTGGGGGATAACTGCTGCAGGGCGATAAAGGCGTTTTCCAGGCTGGTGCCACCACTGGGCACGATCTTGCGTAATTGCGTCGACACTTTCTCCAGTTGAGGCTGATCGGCGACTTCCAGCCATTTGCCATCGGTGCCTGGCAGTATCGCTTTTGCAGTCGTGTTAAAGGTGATGACCTGGTACTTGCTGGCGACGGGTAATTGCGCCGTCAGCCAGTCAACTGTATTGAGAGTGCGGGTCCACTTGTCTGCGTTGCGCTGCACCGACTCTCCCATATTGCGCAAGCGGATAATCTGCACCAGTTTGTCTGCCAGCATACTGGCGGAGGTGTCCAGCAAAATGACGATGTTGCGGCCCCCCAGGTTTAGTCCCGTGAGGTACTGGCGGTTACCCTCGCCCACGAAGGTGCGTGCACTGGTACCGCTTTCTTGCTGGCTGGATTCACGCAGTTTTTTTACTTCCTGTTCCAGCGACTGGATCTCGGCCTTGAGCGATTCTATGTCTGAGCGTTCGGTGTAGCCGTCGCGTTTGAGGTCTGCAATCAAAGCCTCGTAGTTGTCCATGTCCTGAGTGATACGCGTGGCCAGGCCCTTGGCTTCGGCCATTTGCATATCTACCTCCGACAAGACATTGCGCAGGCGCACCAGGCCTTCTTCTCCATCCTTGATATCCTCTTCCATCATAGTGACTTCAGACAGCAGGTTCTGGTTGAGGTCCTGCGATTGCTGCTCTATGGAATGGTTCATGATCAAAAATACCAGCACTACCGCGCCAAAGCCACAGGACATGACGTCCAGAAAGCTGAGGTTAAAGGTGGTAAAGGCGCGTTTTTTCCTGGCCATGGGCGCTAGGACTCTACCTCTATCAAGTGGGCCTGGTCATCGTTGTCGGTGGCGATAGTGTCGCCGCGCTGCAACACCTGATCAGCCTGGTAAGGTGCGTTGTTGACCAGGGGAGGGTGACCACTGCCATGCAGTTGCCAGCCCTCATTCCTTTTAACCAGCGTCCAATCACCCACCGGGGCATTGCTCATGGCGGCCAGGGGGCGTGCCACTGATCCAATGAGCAAATGGGTGGGATGCACGATCTGTTTTTCTGCTTTTTGTTCTGTTTTGCCCGTCGCCGAATCTTGCAGTCGGGGGATGATTTTTTCCTCCAGGCAGGGCAGGGAAGTGACGAAACTCAATGCCTGTCCGCGTTGCACCAGCTGTTCCTGGTGCTGCTGCAGAGCACGGCGTATGCTATCCGCTGCCAATACCTCCATTTGTGGCAGGCTGCTCGCCAGTCCGGGTAGTAAAGCCGCTACCGGGTCCACGATGATACGGTCGTCAGGGCGCACTACGCCCATTGCTTCGGGTGCGCTGTCGAACAGGCGCTGCCCGGCACCGTGCAATTCGCTGCGACCGATGCGGGCCTGATAGCCGTTTACTTCCAGATTGGTTTCGTTGTTTTGCGCCAGGGAGCGCAAGGTATCCGGGAGAATGTCATACAGCTGCTGCTCGGTGGCAGCCTTGCGTCGCGGATCGAATCGGGTCTGGCGAATAAACGCCGCTGCGATGATCTCCACCAGACGCTCCTGTACCTGTAATAAGCCGCAACCGGGCAGCGGTACAGTGCGCTGTAGTTCTATCTTGCCATTGGTTTCAGCCAGTTCCGAGATCACCGCCTGGTGCAACTGTACTTCCAGATGGAACAGGCGTCCGCAGTCACCGTAAAGGCTGCCCAGGGCGACGCTGCGGTTGACCAGGCCTATGGCGTCAAATGGACATTGCTGCATGATGCCAAGGAGCAGCGCCAGTTGACCGCGCTGCATGCTGCCCGATACTGCCAGCAGTATTTCGGCGGGTTTTCCCGCCTGCTGGTGTAAGTCCTGTAAATGCGCGTGGACCAGGTCACCGGTATGGCGGGCTGGTCCCAGCGCTGGTTGCAAGGTCTCGGTACTCAGTTGCCACCAGTAACGTGTATTAATATCTCTTGGTTGCAAGCGCGCGCTGGCGCGGGCCGGGGTGCCAAAATTATACTGTTGCCCCTGTAGCAGGGCGTACCCCGGGCTCTGGATGTGGGAGTCACCATGCCACAGTTGCAGGTTGGCATCGTTGATGTCCAGTAGGGCGATAGTCATTAGTGCGCTACCAGAAAACGCAGCAGGCGTTTGTCAGAGTAGCGCTGGCAATCCAGTACCAGGCGCTCCTGGGATAGCTGCAATTGATGCAGGCAGAACATGATGATGATACTCAAAACCAGCGCTACAAAGGTACTGTTGAAGGCCACACCCAGGCTGACCGTAACACCGGAGATGTCACCCTCCACGGCTTTATAAGCCTGTCCCAGGGCATCGCCAATACCGCGTACGGTACCGATAAATCCGATGGATGGAATCGCCCAGGAGATATAGCGCACCATGGACATCTCTGAATCCAGGCGGTCTGATTCAACCTCGCTGCTTTCCTTGATAGTGTCGGATACCGCCTGGATGCTGCCAGTAGTGGCAAAGCGTTGCAGGGCTGATAGCAACGTGCGCGGCAGCAGGTAATCCTGCTCTTCTTCAGGCAATGCCTCCAGTGAGCGGCTGTACTCGCGGGCGTCCTCTGGCAACACGCTGGTGCCCTCGGGAATGTCCAGCAGGCGTCGTGACAACAAGTCCTGCTCACGCATTGCGCGGCGACCTTTATAGCCCATGATAGCCAGCGCCCATATCAGCAGGATAAAACAGGCTTCCTGTTCAAAGTCGCGGATAACCACGGCGAAACTGCGCTCCGGTACATAGTCGCCACCGGCGGCTTGTAATTCTGTTTCCTTTTGAATCTGGACTTCTGCAGTGGGCCTGATGATACCCACATACAACGCGTGTACCACGATAACTGTTATCAGCAGCGCGAACAGCTGGTAGATGAATTCTGATGACATCCTTTGTTTCATTTTTTTATCCTATATATCTACCGGGAAGGAGACCGACAGGTCTTCGGAGATTTCCTCGGAGGATCGGTAGTCGAAGGGTGAGTCGTTTGTTTGGCCTGGAGCTGTCTGTGCCGGCGCGCTGGGCTCGTTGGTCTCTGCGCTGGCGGGTGCTTCCTGTTCACTCTTTTCGGTATCGTTATCTGTGCCTTGTTGCTGCGCATGCAGGGGTGTGCAGTATAGCGTGAGCAGCAACATAAAAACCGGCAACAGGTGGATCATGACAAGGCCCTATTCTGCATAGCGCGCCACCCGGAATCCTACGTCATCCCGTCCGGCTTGCCCATAATCACGATGGGACAAACGCAATTCTGCAACTTTACTTTGTGCCCAACTGGCACCGCGAATCACATAATTATCCCCGCTCTGTGGGCCCAATGGATCTGTTTGCGTAGCGCCATTAGCGGAGGGGATACTGTATACATCGTGCGCCCATTCCGCCACGTTGCCGCCCATGTCGTACAGACGGTTTTGATTGGGTTTGAAGGAGGCCACAGTGGCGCTGACCACGTGGCCATCCGTGTAGCCATTGAGTACGCGTCCGGTGACAAAGGCAGAGGTATTGTCGGCATAGTTTTCTATGACTTTAGTGGGAGGGAAGGTATCACCCCAGGGGAATTTTAATAAACTGTCCCCGTTGGCACGCGCCGCCCAGGCCCATTCCGTTTCTGTCGGCAAACGATAGCCGGTGGCGGCGGCGTTGAATCCGCTGACGATACCGTTGGTCTGGCGGTAGAATGGCGGTAGCCCCTCTTTTTTACTGAGCCAGTTACAGAAACTCGCTGCCTGCTGCCAGCTGACCTGCACTGCGGGCTGGTGTTCCCGATTGAGGCTTTTGTTCTCGATCTGCCCTGAGTTATGGGCTGCTGCAAATAACCGGAACTGGGCGTTGGTGACTTCCGTGGTCTGCAGGTAAAACAGGCGGCGCAGCGCGACCGGATGCAGTACCTCATTGGCGCGACGTCCAGGCTCCCGGCGCGAGGCACCCATGGTGAAATTGGTCAGTGGCGATTCGCCGGGCTCAAACAGCAGTAGGGTCTGGCCGGCGGCGCTGGTGATTTCGGGCTTGATGTTGGCCATGCGAGCGTCCTGCTGGGTTTGCAGGGTGACATCCACCAATTGCTGTAATCCCGGCCTGGGGGTGACCCGACGACGGACACTGGCGTAGCCTTCCAGTACCACTTCCACCGAATGTTCAACTGCCGGCAGGGACAGCGTTTGGTTACCGCGGCCCTGGGGCTTGCCGTTGATGCGTAAGATTGCGTTGGCGGGTCGGATATCGAAGCGTACTTCGCCCAGCTGTGCCTTGAGTTGGATAGTCTGGCTATCGCTCTGGGCCGCAGCCAGCTCTACTGTGCTGGTGTGGCGGCGATAACCGGGCTTGAATACCGCCAGGCGGTGCGCCCGGTCGGGGCTAAGTTCCAGTGACAATGGCGTCTGGCCCTGAAACTCGCCATCCAGGGTGACATTGGCAGCGCTGGGGATGCTGGTTAGCTCCAGCATGCCTGCTGCTGCTTGCAGGCTTATCCTGTCAATCAGCTGAGGCTCTCCGGCGCTGATCTCCAGGGTTTGCTCCCAGCTGGCATAGGCGGGAAGTTGCAGTCCCAATTGCCGTTCTCCGGCCAGTATTTCTACGGTTGCCGGTGTCGCGCCCACGACTTCTCCGTCCACCAGGATGCTGGCACCCGGTGGCAGGCTGTCTACGGTGACTTCCGCCCAGGCTGGCGCCAGTTGCAGTTGCAGTTGTTG
>JBALVO010000184.1:0-5478 GCA_036961445.1 Halioglobus sp. | reverse complement strand
GGCCAGCGGCCAGCCATTTGAGGCGACGGTCCCCCGAAACCCTTCATCAATCGCAATACGTAGCGCGGCAAGTGCATCCAGCGGCTTGCCTTGCAAAGCCAGAATTTGCACATCGCGTATACCGTGTCCGGCGACCCCAAGTCGCGGCAATGTTCGAACAACGCCTAATGCCCGTTCAAACAGTGCATCGGCACGTTCTGTTTCGCCACTGTTTTGCAGAATATAGGCGTAACCGATCACACTGGCCACGTTGGATGCGTCGACGTTGAGGTCTGCTTCCGCGGCGAACCCTGGGTTTTGCATCTCCATATACATGCGTGCTTTATCCAAGTCGCCGGCAAATGCGGTGAACCTGATTAGAAACCCAAGGTGCACCTGCCTGGGTTTCTCGACTCCCGCAATCGTGTTCTCCATGACTTCTGCGGCGCCTTCGTAATCGAGTTGCAGTGCCTTTTTCATACTAAGACCAATTTCATACATCGGTTGATCGGGTGTGATGTCGGAATACAAATCAATGACCTTGTCGTACTCGCCAAACTCCATGTAGGCCAGCATCAGCGGCGCAGTCGCGATCGGATCGTCTGTGAGTTCTCGACCCTTCACTCCCCAGGCGACAGCCTCGTCTATTCGGCCGAGTCCGTTCAGTTGCAGGCCCAGGTTCTGGTAGGCCGTTGGCCAGTCAGGGTGTATCTCAACCGCTTTCACCAGCAGATCGAGCGCTACGTCATTTTGTCCACGCGAAGCGTACAGAGCCGGAAGATTGGCATAGGGGATTTTCCCAAGAGGATCCACACGAAGCGATTCGTGGAAAAGCTCAATCGCCTCATCAATTCGCTGTTGTGATCTGCGGAGGGACGCAAACCACATGTAGGTGGTGGGATCATTCGAATTGAGATTCAGTGCCGAGACAAAGCATGCTGCGGCTTCCTCAAGACCTGGGCCGCTGCGTGTCTCCTGCCACATCTGGTGCTTCAAGAGACCGAGAGAGGCGTGCGCATCGGCCAGATTGGGATTCAGCGACAGCGCCGTATCTAGCGATGCCTCCGCGACACTGAATGCCTCATCCAGCTCAATCGCCTGATGATTATTCAACAACAGTAGTACGCTGTCGGCGAGTCCGTCATAGGCGTCGGCATAATTCGGATCCAGTTCAATAGCGGCCTCAAACTGTTCGCGCGCCTTTAACAGTGTGTCGAGCCGTCGCTTGTAGAGATTGTCCCGACCCTGGGTGTAAAGGTTGTAAGCGGCGAGGCTGTCGGTCGGTATGTTGGTAAGACGCTGTTGCTCTTCGCTGCTGAGCGTCGCTTTCAGCGCCCGCGCGATCTCCTCGGAAATCTCGCTTTGTACCGCAAACAGGTTTGCGGCAGTAAGTTGATGGTCATACGATTTTGCCCAGATATGTTCGTCAGTCGCTGCATCGATCAGCTGTGCAGTAATTCGGACGCTGTTACCCACTCGCTGAACCGCGCCTTCGAGAATCGTCCCAACGCCGAGTTCATCAGCGACCTGCTTAAGATTCTTCTTCGTGTCGCGATATTCCATCACCGATGTGCGCGAGATGACCTTTAAGGCCGAAATATTGGCGAGCCGGGTTAGCAAGTCGTCGTGAATGCCGTCGGTGAACAAGTCGTTCTGCGGATCGGTACTGCGACTGGTGAAGGGCAGGACGGCGATGGATGATCGATCCACGCCCGGCGGCACCGTCTTGTGAGCGTCACGCAAGCCAGTGACATTCAAGGTAACGGATATGCCCAGGGCAACAACGAGCAAAGCGATCAGCACGTAGCCCAGTCTACCCCCGGTCTTTACTGTCATCGACTCCGAGCGATCGACGTTTTTCTCGAGTTTGACACCTTCTGACGTGATTTCGAATATCCAGGCCAGTACCAGCGACACGAGAAACCCGATGACGACGACGACCACGTAGACCTGAAAAGCCGCTTCGGATGCACCAAAGGTCGGCAATAGCACCGAGCCTGCCTCGATAATAATCCAGGCGACAACAGCGTAGGTGGCGGCGACGCGGAACACGTTGCGGCGTTTGAGTTCTTCAAATAATGAGGTCATGGGCGGGATTATCGCCTACAACGGTCTTGGTTGCAGTATGTACTTTAGGGACTTATCTCACTTGATCTCAGGGTCTCTCCCGGAATTTTCCAGATTAACTCGGGTAAATCATAGAAATCCGCCACTTACTCGCAAACGACTGGCCCGCAATGGGGTCTGACCCCTTTTCGTGAATTCATTGGCCTTTAATGATTTAATTTGATGTACTGCGAAGGCGGCATTTATGTCGTGCAGGTGATGCCAGTAGAACAATAACGGCTTGGGGATATGTATGCGGAAATGGATAGTTGGAATATTGGTGCTGATTGCGGCCGGGCTTGGACTTGCCTATCTCAGCGCAGACAAGGATGCCCGCAATCTTCTGGCCAACATGCCGACGGATCGTAATGTGCTGTTCTGGACGATACCCCAGCGCGATGCGGCATTTCGCGCGCTCGACTCGATACCGGTTTTGGCCGAGGCCAATGTTATCGAATCCGGAAATACCATATTCCCGCTGCCCAAGGGTGAACCAATCGCCACTGCCACTAATGTCGACACCTATATGAAGGAGCAACGCACGGCAGGTCTGTTGATTATTCAGGACGGCAAAGTTCGGTTGGAAAAATACGGGCTTGAATTTGATGCCAAGGGACGATGGACCAGTTTCTCGGTCGCCAAATCGTTTACCTCGACCCTGGTTGGTGCCGCAATAAAGGATGGCTTTATCAACAGTATCGATGACACGGTTTCCGACTATATCCCGGATTTGCAAGGGTCTGTCTACGATGATGTTTCAGTTAAGCAGCTGCTGACTATGACGTCGGGGGTTAAGTGGAACGAAGATTATGAAGACAGAAATAGCGATGTCGCACGCTTTAATGAACATAAAGCGGAGCCGGGCGTCGATGCAACCGTGAGCTATATGCGCACACTGACGCGCGAGGCACCCGCGGGTAGCAAATGGGTTTACAAAACAGGTGAAACCAATCTAATCGGCGTATTGGTCAGCTCGGCAACCAAAAAGAAGCTATCGGCTTATCTTTCGGAAAAAATCTGGGCGCCCTTTGGTATGGAGCAGAATGCGAGTTGGCTGCTGGGTCTTACCGGTCATGAAATCAGCGGCTGCTGCATTCAGGCGTCAACCCGTGACTTTGCCCGTTTCGGTCTGTTTATGCTGGGTGGGGCCATGGCTGACGGGAAAGTAGTACTGCCCGATGACTGGATTGCGCCAGCAACCACCAAGCAAGTCGATATTGGGCGTCCGGGTAAGGGCTATGGCTATCAGTGGTGGACCTATGATGACGGTAGTTTTGCGGCCCAGGGTATATTCGGACAGGGCATTTTTATTGACCCAAAACGAAAGCTGGTCATTGCCTCAAACAGCAATTGGCCGAAAGCTACCGATCGCAAAACTGTCGGTGCCCAGCGCGATGCGTTCTACAAATCTGTGCAGGCAGCAGTCGATGCGGAGGCAATTTAGTCGTCGGTCATTACGTATCAAGCGCAACAGCCCTTGCGGGAGACCGTTGTATTTGCTCATAAAACGGCTGCTGGATTTAGTGCCGGCGTTGCATCGACCGATTGCAATCGCACCTCAAAGCCGTCAATCACGAGGCCAGGTTAAGCCGCATCGTACACAGTAGTATTCCCTGCATCCATAATGCAGTTCCTGCTGGAATCAGGCGTTGCGAATGGTCACGCCGCCATCCACCAGCAGCGTGGCGCCAGTAATAAAGCTTGCCGCCGGCAGCACCAGGCTCAAGGTAGCGTGTGCCACCTCCTCCGGTTCCGCGTAGCGACGTAAAGCGGTACGACGGTGGGCAAACGTTGTTTTGGCTTCTTCGGGAATACCATCGGTAATACCGGTGCGCACCGGACCCGGGCAAACACAGTTCACTGTTATGCCCTCTTTGCCCAGATCCACCGCCATAGCGCGGGTCAAGCCCATGGATGCATGCTTTGCCACCACGTAGGCACTATTGAAACGGGTAGCGCCATGGGCTTCAGTTGAAGCTACATTCACCACCCTGGGATGTTGCGATCGCAATAAGCTCGGCAGAGCTGCGCGTATAGCCCAGGCTTGCGCTGTGGTCATTACCGCGATTGATGTATCCCAGGAATCGGCGTAGGCACTATCATCGATTGCTGCTGGCAGCGCAAAACCGGCATTGTTGACCAGGATATCGATACCACCAAAGTGTTCAGCCACCTGCTCGACGGCTTGTTCAACCGCGTCCCTGTCGATCAAATCTACGCTAAGCGTTAGCACTTCAGCGCCTACAGAGCGACACTCCTGGGCAACGGTTTCCAGCGCCTTTGTATTAATATCAATTAGCGCCAGCCGTGCGCCTTCATCGGCAAAAAGATGTGCCGTGGCTCGGCCCATACCGCTGGCAGCTCCGGTGATAATTGCAACGCTGCCATCAATTGAGCGACTGAGTTTAGAGAGACGATTCATGATCTAACTCGCGTTGGCGACTATGCCGCCGTCCATTGCCAGGGTGTGTCCACAAATATAATTGCTCGCTCTGGAGCACAAATAGATGGCCGTTCCCGCTGCGTCTTCCGGGCTGCCCAGGCTGCGAGTAGGAATTCCCTTTTTTATTTCCTCTTCAAATTCCAGTAAATGCTTGGTCATTTTACTGGGGAAGTAGCCGGGCGCTATGCCGTTCACGTTGATGTATTCAGGTGCCAGATCGGCAGCCAGGTGCCGGGTCAACTGTATCACCGCCGATTTGCTGGCGGAATAGGAGTAATTATTCATGCCAGGATGGGTAATGCCGTTGATGGAGGCGATATTAATTACCCGTGACGGGCTTCCCTCTTCGCCGGCAGCACGCAAAGCTGGCAAGAACTTTTGCGTCATAAAAAACAAGGATTTGACGTTCAAACCCATAACCTTGTCCCAACCACTTTCAGGAAAATCATCGATGGGAGCGCCCCAGGTTGCACCGGCATTATTGACCAATATATCCAGTTTGGGCTCCAGCGCATTCACTGCCGCGCAAAAGGCCTCTACCCCCTCCATAGTGGAAAGATCCGAGGGTATAGCGATACACTGACCCAACTCTGACAACTCAGCTGCAGCCGCCTCCAGCGGCTCGAGCTTGCGAGCGGTAATATAGGTCTTGACGCCATTTTCTACAAAACCGCGCGCTATCATGGCACCAATACCGGTGGAACCGCCGGTGACCACAGCAACTTTGCCAGATACATCAAACAGGTTGTTCATACAGTGCGTTCCCAAACATATTTATATTACGAAGAGCCTACCAATCTAGACAAGCACCGCCGGTACGTCAATCTCCATTAACAACAACTGCTGGTTGCGGGACTGACCCTGGGCATCTATGTGTACCGATGCCGCCCCTCCACCTCCTAATTCGTCAGTAAGAAGGCAGTTAAAGGCATCCATACCTTGCCGTTCAA
>JBALVO010000183.1:0-5599 GCA_036961445.1 Halioglobus sp. | reverse complement strand
GCGTAAATATCCTTGTCGATATCTCGGCAAAGCCGCTCAAGACCGAGCATGGCGGGCTGTTGTGGACCATGGGTCAAAAAGCGATAGTCTCCAGTCAACACACACAGGTCATACTTGAGACCGGCAACCGCCTGAGCCAGGCGCTCGGGAAAATCCTTCAGACAATCCAGGTGTAAATCGCTCAGGTGCAAAACGGTGTAACCGTCAAAAACCTTCGGCAGATGCGGCAGCATCACGGTATTGTTACGAACACGAAAATCAACAACGTTGGCCCTGCCCCTGGAGGCCATGCCGGTAATTTTTAGCAGGAACTTTATGATTGCGGCTGACGTTCGCCAGTTCTCGATATTAAAAAGAGTTTGGCCCTGCCCAAACCGATCCGCCACGTGTTCGGTTTCGATACCGATACGCTGCCTGAGGTGCGACTTGCCGACCCGGTTTATCAAATAAGCATGAAGATCCGGATCGTCTTGTAGTTTGCTGATGGCCGACATCATCTCTGAAGTATCGACCAGTGCGCTGGCAATCACTAGCGATTTCTGCCGCTAAATCTCCAATTACTGAAACGGGCAGATGGCAGCAATTTCAGCTATGCTCGTGGCAGTCGGCTAACCAACAGCCATCTGCAGAATAAAAAAGGTCGTTAGTTATGAATTTGTCAGCTCGCGTACAGCGTTATGCCATCATCCCACTGTTAGCGGCGGCAGTACTCGCGGGCTGCAGTGGCGGCAGTAACAATAACAATTCCGGCGACAAGCCACCTGAAACCCCCAAGGCCAAAGCTCGTGAAGCCAGGGACAGCGACGATCTGCTGCAGGGTCCCTTAGCTCGCAGCAGCAGCGGCGACTATGTGCTGGAAAACGACCTGTTGCGGGTGATCATCCAGAAGCCCGGGCGCAACTGGTTTGGCCTGGGCACCTACGGTGGCAATATCATTGATGCCAGCCGCAAAAATTCAGATGGTAGTTTTAACCCGGACCACCTGGAAGAGTTTGTCACCGGGATTAATATTGAAAACACACCCAACTACACCGATATCTCCATACGCAACGATGGCAGTGATGGCGAACCCGCGGTGATTTGTGCCAGCGGGCCGGACGACCTGATAGAAATCCTGAATGCCAGCTCTGCAATAAGGGACCTGGGCGCTAACGTCCCAGACGGCACAGATGACCGCGACCTGCCGGTAAACATAGAAACCTGCTACAGCCTTGCACCCGATGAACCCTGGATAACCCTCGATACTACCATCAGCAATACCTCAACCGAGGCCCTGCCTCTCTACATGGTTGAGTATTTGAATGGCTCCGGCGAGGTTGAAGCCTTCCAACCTTACGCCGGTTTCGGTGAGCCCCAGGCGACACTGCTCTGTCCGGACAGCAGTCTGGTGGCCTGCGAAGCCGGTCAATGTGATCAGTGCAATTATCTGGCCTATACCGGGAAGGACGGTGCCGACGGTGTCTCTTACGGATTGATACATGAAATACAGGGCTCTACCAGCTTCTCTACCGACGGCGTCAGCGTTCTGCTATTAGGCCAGGCCGCACTTGATCTGCTACTGGCGGGGTCGCCACCAAATTTTAATATTCCAGCTGAAGGAGACATTACCCTGCGCCGCTATTTCGCGGTAGGCGATGGCAATGCCAGTAGCATTGGGGATATCCGAAATCGCATCACCGGTATTGTTACCGGCGAATTATCCGGCAGTGTCTCCAGCGGTGGCGAACCATTGGAGAATGCCAGCGTCTCAATATTTCAGACGCTGGATGCTACAACGCAACCACCCAGTCTATTTATGGCTGGCAATAGTCGCACCGATGCAGACGGGCAATACTCCCTGAGCCTGCCTCCCGGGGATTATCAGGTACAAGCCTATGCCGAGGGTTTTTTGTATGCCAACGAAGAGCCGGCAACGGTCACCATCACAGAGGCGGGCACCAGTGAGCAAGGCTTCGACTTGCCGGCACCCGGCTACCTGCAGGTCAGCGTTACTGAAGTAATTGGCGGTGCGACCGATGAACCGGGCCCCGCCAAACTGCAACTGGTTGGAATTGATCCCAGCCCCCCGTGGCGCAACGATGTTTTCCTTTGGGAAGCAGGCGTGTTCACTGATACTTCAGAGCGCCTGCCCTATGGCGTGACCATGGTGGAATTCATTGACCGCAGCGGCTTCAGCGATGTCGTCCCGGTGGAGCCAGGCGAGTACCAGGTGGTGGTATCACGCGGACCACGCTACTCGGCCTACAAACAAACCATTACCATCAGCAGCGGACAAACGACTGAAGTGCAGGCCTCAATAGCCCAGGTGGTCACTACCCCCGAGGTGATCTCGGGTGATTTCCACGTGCACTCCATCGATAGTATTGATGCCGAAGTGACCCGGGCCGAACGGGTAGCGACTTACCTCGCTGAAGGTATGGATTTTTTCACGCCATCCGATCATAGCATGCGAACAGATTTCACCGATACGATAATAGCGATGGATGTCGCCGACCTGATAGGCACTGCTCCCAGCTCCGAAATATCACCCTTTGACTACGGACACTTCAATAGTTGGCCAGTGTCGATAGATGCAGATCTGATTAGCGGAGGCAGTATCGACTGGGGCAGGGAAGCCGCTCCGGGAATGGATTTTCCGGAATATGGCAGCTATCAATTGACGCCCGCAGAAATCTTCAGCGCCGCCTTGAGCGATCCACTGGAAAATATAATACAAATCAGCCATATCGAAGGTCACTTCGGTGCCAACGGACTGGCTATAGACACCGGCCTCACGCCCCCGCAGTCCCAGGCCGATCTGACCCGGAAACGCCTGGACCCCAACCTGGAAAACGCATTTGATGACAATTTTGATGCTCTGGAAATATGGATAGGTACTGCTGGGCGCAACGGCGTGCTCAACGGGTTTCTGGGCCAGAACGCCGGAGACTGGTTTAACCTGATCAATCAGGGGCTGATACGAACGGCCATGGCCAGTTCAGATTCCCATGACCGGCGCATTACCTATTTGGCAACCCGGAGCCTCATCGCCAGCGCCGAGACTGATCCGGCAAACCTCTCTGCAATAGCCGAGGACCTGGCCGCTGCAGTAGCCCAGGGAAAAGTCGTTGGCAGTAACGGCCCTTTCATGACGGTCAGCGTCAGCGCTCGTTACGTTGACACCACCAGAACGGCGGGACTGGGCATAAACGACCGCACCCAAATACCCATCAGCAGCGGCACATCGGCCAAAGTGACCGTAGATATCTCCACCCCGGCATGGGCCGCAGTAGACAGTGTTGATTTTTATGTCAATAACCAGCCAGAATTAACCAGTGCTGAGGGCGAGGCCGCTCGCTATGGTGTGTGCCCCAACTACACTGTCAGCGCTGGTGATGATGGCTGGGAAGCCATCCAGGTAACCGTCGTCGAGGGCCTCGAAGGCGCTACACGCAGCGACATCAGTGTCACCCTGAATATTTCCGCTATAACGGCAGACACATGGATAGTGGCAATAGCGCACGGCAGCGATGGTGTGTCGTCGCCCATGTTTCCGATTGTTCCCGAAGACATCGATCAATCAAGCAACCTGACCCTGGATGACCTGATCGATGACAACCTGGACGAAGCCGGTGTCTTGGCCTATGCATTTTCCAACCCACTGTTCTTGGATGTGGGCAACAACGGTTGGGAGCCACCGGGTGTGGCGAACGCGAACTGCTTGCCTTAACATGCTTGAGCGACTTTACAAAATACCAACCGAATACCTGAGTAAAAGACCAAGATGAGAAAATCAGTACCACTGTTCACGGTGATTATTCTGTTAACCTGTATGACCCTATCGATCAGCAGCTGTGGCTGTGGCTTTGACTGCAACAACGGCAACAATAGAGACGAGCCCACCCTGTTGAGTTTAGGTTTCTCCGATGCGATTCCAGAAGAGCTTAAGCAGGTTGTGATCGAAGTGGATAGCATTACCTTTAAACGTACCGGAGCAGAAAATGTCGTTATCGATGCCTTCACCATAGACGCATTGGGCCTGGTGGATGCCGATAGCTTTCAAATCGATTTATTGCAGTACCGTGGGCGCAATCAGTTACTGGTAATCGACAACCTGGAACTCGATAAAGGCACCTACAGTGAAATACTGATTACCTTAATTGATGGCGACATAAATTTTTCCTATGCGCAGCAATCCGACGACAGCTTAAAGCAAATCAACGCACCCGCAGCGGGCCTGTCACTAGCAGGCATAACCTTGAGCGAAGCCGCAGGAAAATACACGGTAGAGTTTGGTCTGGCGCAGTCCTTACAGTATCAATCTTCCAGCGATGATTACTTATTGGCAGTCGATGGCATTCACATTGAGGACAACGCAACTGCCGCAAGTCTGAGCGGTCGGGTAGATAGCACGCTGTTCAATACGGTTTCTCCGTGTAACGAAAAGGTCGACCCCGAATCGGGTAATCGTGTCTATCTCTTTGCCGGTACCGGTCTGACTAGCGAGCAACTTGCCGATGTATTTACGTCTGCCAGTAGCTCCACCATACCGGCAGATTCACAGGCACCATTCTCTGTTGCCGCCCTGGTAAAAAACTCACTGATAGGCAGTTGGGAATACGCCTTTGGCTTCTTGCCGCCTGGCACCTACACCATGGCATTTGCCTGCGACACCTTCACCGATGGCCCGGTAAACTACGACGGGCTGGTGGTACCCCTGCCCACCGATCAAATTTATGAGATCACTTTATCGGATGCGGAACAAAAGGTTTGTGACATTAATAGCAGCGCCGTTTGCGAATAAGTCCGCAAAGCGCGCTCATGGCGTTTTGACCACCACAAGCCCTTCAAATTCAAATAGATACACACCTAGGACGAACAGTAGTGTCGTTATAATTATAAAGGCGCCGAAAAATCTGCTGCCCTCTGGCCTGAGTACTCCCGGAATAAACAGAGCAAAAGGTCCCAGAAATTTATAGCTGGAGAAGATTGCGGAATCTATAGACGAAAATAGTTTTGCCAACAAATAAAACTGTAAAATAAGCAGCATGAAAAAAAGAGGGAGTTGAAGTACTTCCGCGAACTCTGCTAGTGCAACTGCATTCATCTATTGCTGCTCTTTTTTGCGGTTTGAGCTGACCGCGCGCGTCCCTGAGGAAGATTTATTCCAACCTATTTTTCCATGCTTTGCACTCATGATAGCCGTCGCCTGCCCCTGCACGGTAACTCCAGCGCCGGGTCCAATATGCATACCCATCATTTCAATTCCGTCCTGCGAGTACGAGGCGTCAATACCTCCTGCACCGAAACCGACTGAGGCGCCACCACCTATTCCAGCAAGATCCTTGACTGTAGCGCCATCATCCAAGGATTGAGAGTAGGTCGCGGCAAATCTCCCTGTATCTGCGCCCTCACCATTTAACCGGGTAGTCATATATATGCCTATATCAAACTCTCCATGACCATCAATGCTGGGAGATGACCAGGCAACCCCCGCTGAAAAGCCGGAGATATTCAGGCTTTTTCCCATCAGTTTTTGCACAGTACCCATCACTTCAGGTAGCGCAAAAGAAACACCCACCTGGACCACCTCTCTACCGTCCGGATCCGTATATTTGTA
>JBALVO010000010.1:29590-59243 GCA_036961445.1 Halioglobus sp. | reverse complement strand
GTGAGGTTGCTCTAGCTACCAGCACCACCAAGCTACAGGCCCTTTCCGAAAAACTCAAAAACCGCGACCACAAAGAACGGCAGCAGGCGCGGGACTGGGCCGACCGTGCGGGTATTCCATTCAGGCGTGAACTGCCCAATGGCAAGGTGCTGGAACTGCAGCGTTTAACACCGGGGGTCGGGCCAACCTTCTATATCACCAACAACATCAGCGCCGCGGATACCGTCTCGACCGACGAAGTCTGGCCGGGAGGCAGCGCCGGGCTCTTGCTGAATGGCAGCGGCATGACCATAGGGGAATGGGACGCCGGTGCCGTATATGCGAACCATCCCGATCTCTCTGATCGCCTGACTCAGGTCGATGGTGCTACGGCGATAAACAACCACTCCACCCATGTAGCAGGAACATTGATAGCCTCTGGTGATGGGATTCGTGCTGACACCCGCGGCATGGCCTATGCCGCGTTGCTGAATGCCTACGACTGGAATTCCGATACGGCGGAAATGGCGTTGGCGGCGTCAAACGACCTGCTGGTGTCCAACCACTCCTACGGCGTTGCCGCGGGGTGGATCAACATTGGCGGCGCGCCCCCTGACGGTTGGTGGTGGATTGGCGGTAGTAGCAATTCCGAGGACAGCAATTTCGGTTACTACGACGCGGAAACCCAGCTCTGGGACCAGATTGCATTTGGTGCACCCTACTACCTGATTGTAAAGGCTGCCGGCAATGACCGCTGGGACACCGGCCCAAACCCCGGCGAGGAATACACGATCGTCGACCAGGACGGCACCCCACTGTCTACCGACACCTCGCCCAGGCCGGCGGATTGTGCACCAGCCGGTTACGACTGCCTGCCCACCACCAGTGTTGCCAAGAACATCCTCACGGTGGGGGCGGTAGACGACGTACCGGGAGGATACTCACCCCTGGCCGGGCCCTCCTCGGTGCTGATGGCCGGGTTCAGCGGATGGGGTCCCACGGACGATGGGCGCATCAAGCCCGATGTGGTCGGCAATGGCTGGCTGCTCCTGTCGACATGGGGCGAAGATCCTTACTACGCCTGGCAACTGGGCACCTCCATGGCCGCCCCCAACGTGAGCGGCTCACTGCTACTGTTGCAGGAGCACTACCAGGATATCCATGGCAGCGGTATCTTCATGCGCGCCGCGACGCTCAAGGCAGTGGCGATTCACACGGCCGATGAAAGCGGCGATGCCGACGGCCCGGACTATGAGTACGGCTGGGGCCTGCTGAATACCAAGGCTGCCGCGCGCCTGATCAGCGAGGATGGTGGCGGGGCGCACCAGATTATCGAGGGTACACTCTCAGATGGTGGCACCGACATCCTGCCAATCAATGTCAGCGATCCGGATGCCATTGTTACCGCGACGCTGGTTTGGATGGACCCACCAGGGACCCCGGTCGCTCCGGCATTGGATCCAACTGCCACCATGCTGGTAAACGACATAGACCTGCGCATCAAGATTGGTGGTTCCACCTATTTACCCTGGACACTGAATCCGGCATCCCCCGGCGCTGCGGCAACCACCGGCGACAATGTCCGCGACAACGTGGAGCAGGTAGTAGTCAGCGGTGGTGGATCCGGCTCCTATGCCCTTGAAATCAGCCACAAGGGCGGCCTGCTGGACGGCCAGGCCCAGGACTACTCCGTGATTATCAGTGTCGCGCCTCCGCCGCCAATGTCAACGGGCTTTATTATTGATGAGGACTTCTCACAGGGTCTGCCCGTGGGTTGGTCTGTTGAGACCCCTAGGGGCACTGCCTGGACCATCAGGACGCCGGTTCAGGGAGATTCACGCTACGACAACGACACCGGCGGCACGGGCAATTTCGCTATGGTGGATAACTATGTCGACAACGCCTACTCCGACACCATCACCTCACTGCGCACGCCCATACTGGATCTATCCTCCACCCAGGCCGCAACGCTCAGCTTCAACAGTTTCTTCTGGTATGACACCCTGGAAACAATCAATGTGGACGTCAGTACCAACGGGGGAGCGGGGTGGATCAACGTGTGGCAGCACGAGGGCTTCAGTAATATGCCCGTCCATTACACCCTCGACCTGAGCGGTACGATCGCCGGACAGGCCAGCGTAATGCTGCGGTTCCGCTTCCAAGGCAGTGGTTTTTGGCCCGAGGGCGACCGCTGGAAGATCGACAATGTACAGCTGGAAGTCTTTGGCGGCGCCCCGCCACCGCCACCGCCAGCGGAGAGCGATCCACCGGGGCAGGCCTCTAACCCGAGCCCTGCCAGTAGCGGCAGCGAGCTGGGTCTCGACACGACTGTCTCCTGGTCCGCCGGCCCACTGGCCGCCTCGCACAACGTATACTTTGGCACCAGCAGCAATCTCTCGGGCAGCTTCCACGGCAACCAGACCGGCACCAGCTTCGACCCAGGCGCGCTGGCCTATGACACTACCTATTACTGGTGCATCGATGAAATCAACAGCGATGGCTCTACCACAGGAATCACCTGGAGCTTCACCACCGAGGCCGCGCCACCAGCAATCCCTCCGGGGCAGGCGGCCGGTCCGGACCCCCTTGATGGCAGCAGCGGGCTTGGGCTAAACACCAGCCTTTTATGGTCTGCCGGATCACTGGCAACATCCCACGATGTGTACTTCGGCACCAGCAGCGACCTCTCTGAAGCCGTCCAGGCAAGTCAGTCTGGCACCAGCTTCGACCCGGGCACGCTGGCTTATGCCACCATCTATTACTGGCGCATTGATGAGGTCAATGGTGATGGCACCACCACCGGAAGCATCTGGAGCTTCACCACCGAGACCGCGCCCCCCATTCCTCCGGAGCTGGCGACAAACCCCGTCCCCAGCAATGGCGGTATCGAGCTGGCACTGGACACCACCCTGTCCTGGGATGCGGACCCGCTGGCCACGTCTCACGATGTGTACTTTGGCAGCAGCAGCGACCTCTCGGCAGCCTTCCAGCTAAACCTGGCCGGTACCAACTTCGACCCGGGCACGCTGGAATATGGCACCACCTATTTCTGGCGCATCGATGAGGTCAACGTTGATGGTACGACGCTGGGCAATCTCTGGAGCTTTACCACAGAGGCCGCGCCACCGATACCGCCGGGGCTGGCGGTGAACCCCATTCCCAGCAATGGCGGCATCGGGCTTGCGCTGGATACCACCCTGTCTTGGGACGCCGACCCGGCGGCCACCTCCCACGATGTGTACTTCGGCGCCAGCGATACCCTAGGTGCGGGAGATTTCCAGGGCAACCAGACAGGCGCCACGTTCGACCCGGGCACGCTGGCCTATAACACCACCTATTACTGGCGCATCGACGAGGTTAACGACGGTGACACCACTACAGGCGACACCTGGAGTTTCACCATCGACACCGCGCCGGCGCTACAGACCATGCACGTGGGTGATCTCGATGCCGACAGAAACGAACTGGCGCGCAGCCGGTGGGAGGCTGTTGTCACGGTTGGAGTCCATGACGGCAGTGACCTGTCGCTGGAGGGCGCCACTGTCACCGGTGTCTGGGGCAATGGCGCTAGCGGCTCAGGCAATTGTACGAGTGGTATAGACGGTCAGTGCAGCATCTCCAAGCCAAACTTAAAAGCCGGCGTTTCAAGTGTGAGCTTTACTGTCACCTCGGTGACCCACACCGACGGACCAGCCTATGACGCGCCCGCCAACCACGATGCCGACAGCGACAGCAACGGTCTCACAATCACCGTTCCGCGCCAGCCCGGCTCCAGCAATACACCGCCCGCAGTCAGTATCGACACACCGGCAGACAGTGCGAGCTTCTTATCGGACGTGGAGATCTCCTTCAGCGGCAACGCCAGCGACAGCGAGGACGGTGACCTGTCAGCGAGTCTCGCCTGGGATTCAAGTATTGACGGCACCATTGGTTCTGGTGGCGGCTTCTCACGCACCCTGAGCGATGGCAGCCACACCATTACCGCGAGCACCACCGACAACGACGGTGCCAGCGGCAGTGGCACCATCACCATCACTGTCGGCAGCAGCCCACCGCCACCGGGAATTACCGCACACGTTGAGCTGAACAATGCCAGCACTGTGTCCAGCAGGCGCTGGGACGCCGTTGTGATCATCACCGTGCATGACGCCAGTCATACACCACTGGCAAATGCTGTCGTGAACGGCGCCTGGAGCAGTGGCGCAAATGGATCCGGTAGTTGCACCACCAACTCCAGCGGGGTTTGCAGCGTCAGTAAAAACAGGCTCAAGACGAGCGTGTTCAGCGTGGTCTTTACCGTGGACAGTATTTCCGGTACAGACATCTCGTACGACCCCGGGGCCGATGGTCTCAGATTCCTGGTTGTCACTCAGCCTTAACTTTAGGGGACAGACTTAAGTCTGTCCCCGGCTAGCTCAAAATCGGTGCCCGTTTACGCTAGAGCTCGGTGAACTTCACCACCCGTGCCGTCACTGGCGGATGCCGTTGGGCGCCAATCCAGCGCCAGCACAAGGTACCCATATTATGCCCGGCGGTCTCAATCCAGTTGGGGTGATCGGGTTTATGGTGGGCGACAACAATCTTTACGCTGCCGTCACTTTCATAACTGGCGGTGTGCTTGTTGCAATGAATAGTATGGTGGCGGTAATCCAGTGACTCCATCCACCAGTTCTGTAACACGAAGTTCCAGGTCTGGCAGTCGGGAATATCATCCGCCACTATTACCAGGGCTTCATCATCGGCCAACTCCCAGGCACTGTGAAAGTAATAGATATTGGGGTCGCCACCGATGGCCTGGCAAAAAATCTGATCTGCGGCGGCCACTTCATTGGTAGTGGACAAAAAGCCCTCCGCCCAGCCTTCGAACAGGCCAGTTGTATTTTTTACAAACTGCATTGCACCCTGCAAGGCCTTATCGAGCTTCTGGGCGGTCAGCGGCTCTGGACGCTCATCTTCAGCTCCGATGCGCTCAATACGAATATCTGCGCGAGTTTCACTGCGGCGATCCTGGAAAGTCTGGCGCACATTAATAGCGTTAGTCTCCGGCCCCATACGCAGCCAATTACCCGGTTGCTCGCGCTGGCTGACTATAACTTGCAGCGTGCCGTCGGCGTTTATCTCCATATCCCGCGAATCCAGGAAGCCGTCGGTTTTCATACCACCACCACTGCTGTAGCGATTGATCACCGTACCAAAGCCCAGGTAATCCACCGTGCCGCGCTTGCCGGTAATGCGGTAATCGTACTGGGGATTGATGGGCGCGCTCTGGTAGTAGTTGTCCGGATTATCCGCTCCCATCTTGATGGTTTCATGCACCGGGCAACGCAATTCGGGAAAGGCGGAATCACCACCTTCCAAAAAACTCTCCAATCCGGCACGCAGCATGCGCGTCAAATAGCGGTAGCCTTCCGCCCGATTGAAAGCATCATCGGGCGCTTTTTCGGCGTTTACCAATTGCCCGGCCTCTTTCAAGTCATCACAGAAATCCTCCCAGGCCTGTCCACTCAACACCCGTTGTTCTGCCGTTTTCTCCGTCATATTTATTCCTGTCGTTACTCCATTGCCAAACCATAACGCGCAACATAGTCGTTAAACAACGCCCGTACTTCGGCGCGCGTGATCGCATAATCTTCCAAACGGTATTCGTGTTTGCCATGCTTGCCCTGTGGATGCTGCTTCAGCCACTGCGCCATTGCGGCCCTACCGTGTGTATCCAGGGACAGTCCGCGCAAGCGATAAATACTCTCGATAGCGGGCCAGGGGTCGGCGACAAAATCATCGTGGTGCAAATCCAGGAACTGACCGGGAAAGTCTGGCTCCAGCCGCGCGCGGTCCGTTTCAAAGGTGTGGGTGTAGATCTCCAGCATCTCCATCCAGTCGCGCCCCACCTCGGCTTTATCACTGTGATCTGAGCCACTTTTACGCAATAACTCACTAAAACTGCAGCCAGAAGCGACAAAGCTCATAGGCGCACGATGCGTCTGCACTATGATCGCATCCGGATAGTATTTGAGTATCTCGGCCAGGCCCAGTTGATGGAACGGTGCCTTCAGCACCCAATGGCCCGGATGCCGTGACTGCAACAATTGCAACTGCAATTTGTGATACGCATAACTATCACGATGACATAAATTGCTATACAGCCAGTTGGCATAGCTGGGTATGTGAAACATGGCTGAGTATTCAACCGACATGAAGTTGCGGTTGAGTAACATGTAGCATTCGTCAGGTTCACTGGCATCGATCAAGTGCGTGGTCAAAAAACCCGGGAGAAATGTCTCGGTAAGCGCCACCCCCTCCTGCTGCCTGGCTATACGCGGGTCAGTGGTATAAGTCGCAGTCTCTGGCGGCGGTACCGGATTCTGGGCCTCCCACAGGCGTAAAGTACGGTTGCGTGGATCCTGGTTGAGCATATGATGCAGTGCCGTGGTACCTGTGCGTGGCAAACCGACAATAAAAACTGGTCTGGCTACCACTTCATCGCGCACCTGTGGATGCGTCTTGAGATAGTCTTGTATCTTTAAGCGATTGCTCAAGCCCGAAGCGATAGTCATCTGCGCGCGCAGCTTGCCAAAGTCATTGAGACGCGCTTCAGTATTCAGGGCGTTGACCAGGCGCTCCAGTGGCTCGGCAAAGTCATGTCCGCCGAAATCAGACAGCCCGGATTGCTCAATAGCCGCCTGTACTAATTCTTCCTTATTTAACAAGTTCACCACCTGATTACGACAGTACGTGGCCAGCCTAGTCTCGGGCAGGTGTACAGGCAACCATAACACCGCAGAAAACCGGGTAGAAACGCAATCAACGGCACGAGTATGGAAGTTGGTACAACAATAGAAACTGCAGACTGTGGTCTTCGCCGCGGCGCATCAGCAATCCGAACCCGCAAATTCCTGGCACACCAGGAGAAAAGGGTCGTTACTAATCGGGCTAAAATAACTAGCCGGCTTTCTGGGAAAGCCGGCTATGGAGGAAAGGTTATAACTTGTACTGCGCAGTGAACCAGACTTTATCCGTGTCGCTGTAGCGATCACTATCGGAATCAAAACTGGCAACCTTGGCCTGCATGGTAAGTCTCTTGGTCAGTACCCAGCTGGCAGCCAGGTCAATTTCCTTACCAAAATCTTCACTTGAGTCTTCAGCCTGGAAGTCGTGATACACAGCAACCAATGTGACCGAACCCAGCTTGGTTCCAACACTGCCGTAAAGATCCTCGACACCATCACCGGGGGTGCTGAGGAATATATCCGCCCAACCCTGGAATTTATGCAGTGTCGCCAATGGTGTCGCAAAGCCAACATTGTTATCTGAAGCCAACACTTCATAACCGGCCTTAAGAGTCACCACACTGACATCGGCACCCAGCTCAACCTTATAGTAGTCCGCATCGTAGTTCAGCTCACTGTCGCCAGCCTCGGACTGGGTAGCGTATGAGGCCGCCGCGGTGAACCAGTCAAACCTGCCGTTATACTCAACACCGTAGGTATCACTGGAGTTGTTAACCGTCTTAGCAGGGCCGTAGGGGCCGTCCTCATCAATATCCAGCCAGTAACCGAAAGCGGTGATCGTGTTGCCCGGGTTAAGCTTGTAGTCGGCTCGGAAGAAGAAGTTGTCGCCTTCCAAGGCTGCCGGATTAGCGCCGTCGTCGGGGCCAAATATCCGCTGCACATTATTGACGTAACTGAAGTCCAGATTCAGGATTGAAATTGGCTTCCAGTTTGCCCTGAAAGCGTCATAGGTCTGTTCGTTTTGACGCCAGCCTACACCGCCTACGAAGCGTTGGTTACCATGGTTGATGCGCTGGCGCCCCAGGGTACCGTCGGCTTTTTCGCCCGTGTATTTCAACCAAACCTGGTTGAGATCAGTGCCTGTGGGATCGGCGATCACCGGGTACTGGGTGTTACCGTTTTCAGTTGAATTGTAATTGTCGGAGCCAAAGTCCGAGACGTTGTCGACCTCTGCCAGCGCAGAAACACCACTGAGGGAGGCCGAAGCCAGGGTCAGGCGCGATCGCAGGGTATTGGCAGATGCCGTGCGGCGTAAGCTGTCCTGATCCACATTTTCGTAACGGTAGCGCAGGTCCAGAGACGCCTTGCCGTCGGTTACCATACCGGTCAGGCTATCGGTTACACCCTCTTCTGCCTGCACCGCAGCTGCTGCGCTCAGCAGCAGGGGTAATATATAGCAGCTCATTGTGATAGGTTTCATTGTCACTTCTCCATTGGCTATGTTGATAGATTTGACCGCCCCCGTTTTTTTGCTTCGGGGTGCTATGACCACAACGCCGTTCCCGCCGCCGAATCAATTAGGGCCAGTTCTGATTTACCACTTATCCTTGCCAGGGCTATATCTAGGACTAAAGAATACACTCTAGTGGTGATTACATGTTGTGCACTATCTGGCTTTTGTGTGTCAAATACTTCACTGGCACCCCAACACCACTAATGGTAATGGCGAGCGATGTATCCAGTTTTGCCCCCATTAGTAATTGCGGACGTATTTGACAACAATCAGGCGAATTGACTGTTGATTGATATCAATAGAACAGAGTTTGTTAGCGTCGGTTTAGCGTGAATTAATACCAAAAACTGCTATCGTTTGTTGTGGTTTGACCTGCACCATCCGCACAATTTGATCGACAATACGCGATTTTCTCACAGTAGCTGCCCCAGCGAGAAAGTGTGCCCACTGCCGCGATGTTTGGCGTGAGCCAGCAGCAACTCAGCGGTGGCCAGAGCATCGAGCAGGGCATTGTGTGCGGGGTAAGGTGGAAGGTGGTAACGATCACGACAGGCCTGCAAACGCAGATCGCCAGACTGGATAGGTAGATCCCTGCGCTCCAGCAGCTTCTTTTCCTGTAGCAGCGTATCCACCACCGGCATGAGGATAGGCGCATTGAATTCCCGGCGGCTCACACTATTCAAATAGGCTATGTCCAGGCGAGCGTGGTGAAATACCAGCACCTTGCCCGCGGCAGCCTCAAGAAAAAGCCGCAACACCCGTTGCTGAGTGTTCGCTTCGAGTAGTTCACAGTCCCGCAGATTATGTATAGTGGCGCTTTGACCCACCGAGTTGTCGGGTTTGACAAGGTAGTGACGTGCGCTCTCCAGCGCAATTGAGCCCTGTTCTATGCAGACCCAACCCACACTAAGTAGCTCCCCCTCACTAACATCCAGAGATGACATCTCTGCGTCTACCACCAGAAAGGATACCTGGCGCCAGTCGCTGCCAGTGGATGCCAAGGGCATCTGCCAACATTCTTGCAGCACCGTTCCTGACACCCGTCTGGCATAGGCCAGACGACGCAGTTTTAACGTCCACATCAACCCATTCCTGCTCGGTAGGTCTGTCGAACTGCGGACTGTGCATCGTCTATAATGGTGAATGCATCGCGCAATTGCTCCTTCGCCATTTTTGGCAGATCTTTGGGATTCAAGAAGTTCGTCACTTTTTCACCGCGCAGAATCTGGTTGCACTGGTGCTTGATCCGCTGGTGCTGGATAAAATGCAAGGCATCGGCCAGATTGCGACTGTCGACGATTGTCATGTGCTTGTTTTCAGCCAGTGCCTTGAGTCGCTCATTGGTATTCACCGCGAAAATTTTATTGGCCAATGCACGCAGGCGCACAATTTCCGTTACCGGCAACACACCGCGCTTTTTCAGGTCCAGCGAATCGCGGTGCTCGCCATCGCGATCCACCACAAAACGCCGGAAGATACCCAACGGTGGCTTGACGTCCAGGGCGTTGGCCGCCAGCGCGGCCAGGAAGATGGAGTTTTTGGCAGCCTGGTCCAACATGGTTTTCTGCAGGGCAACGCACAAATTCGATGTACCGTAGATGCTGCGCAAGTCAAAGAAAATACTGACCCGCATCACCGCATCCGGGGTCGGGGTGTTCGCCCAGCGTCGCACCTTCTGCTGCCAGACCTCCAACGGCACTCGCCATTCGTCTGTTTTGGCCATAATGTCGCCGGGACAATACACGTAGCCGCATTCATTCAAACCATAACAAACCTGTTCCGCCAGCTCCGCATACCACGGTAGATGCTCAGATAATGCCTCATCGGAAATAATGATGCCGTTATCCTGGTCCGCACCCAGCAATTGCTCACCGCGCGCCTGGGAGCCAAAACCTACCCAGCACCAGGGCACCGGCGCCGGCCCCAATTTCTCCTCTGCCAGCTGGATCAGGCGCACTGTAATGGCATCGCTGATGGCAGTTAGAATCTGGCTGACCTGCTGCGCCCGCATCCCTGAATTCACCCACTGCACCATTAAATTGGGCATTCCGGACACCAGCTCTTTTATACCCGGAACATCATGCTGACGGGAGATATGCTGCACCAGATAAACCGGATCATCCTGCTTGGCAAGAATCAGGTCAGACGTGGTGACGATACCGGTTAGCTCGCCATGCACCATCACCGGCAAGTGATGGTAGGCACGCTGTGTCATCAACAGCGTAGTCTCGAATAAGGTGACAGAAGACGCTATGGCCTCCGGGTCCGGCGTCATGATCTCACTGACCGCCGTGTCGGTAGAAAGCGCGTTGGCCACACAACGAACCCGCAGATCGCGATCCGTCACGATGCCGGCCAATTGACCGTCATCAACGATAAACGCAGAGGAAACACGCCGCTCAGCCATCAGCTGGGCTGTCTGCTGTATGGTCTGCCGTGAAGTCACTGTCAACAAGTCGGTGCTCATCACCGTGCGCACCTCCTGCATCATGCTATTGGGCTCTGGCTGGTAACGGGCCGCCCGCCGTAAACGCCGACTGCGCTGGCTACTGAAATAGCGATCGAACTGGCGATTGGTATCGCGCAGGTGCCTATAGGCGACATCGGGCAGCAGGTATAGCAACGCGTCCTCGATGACCGCCGCCTGGACCTCCCCCTGCTCAGCATTTAAACCAGCGATATGGAAACTCTCGCCCTCCCCCAATCTATCGAGTAACTTATTATCGCTGTCCCTGATTTCTACCGCGCCGCTGCGCACAACACGCAAACCCTTTTCCTGTGTTTCGCGATTAAACACATCCCCGTGACAGTGGTACTGCACCACAATTTTGCCCACCGTGTAGTACAGCTCTGACAGGGGCAGCTCATTAAACGGCAGGGATTGCTGTAAAAACTCCGCAATAGGAACCAATTCCGGTACCGCAAGCTGCGCCGTGACTGACTCAGGTGCGGTATTTCTGGGGCTTGCCTGGCTGTGCTGCAAAAATTCGTTGCTCATCGTTCCCATTGCCTGTCTTTGGGTAACAAAAACAGTGTGCCAGCCTCGCCATAGTAGGAACTGCCTGCCACCCTGGCCACCACCCGAATACGCAAGTCTGGTGTTGGCTTTTCGGCGATCGCTATACGCCATTCCAGGACCTGACCATCGGTCGCGCGCATGGCGGTCGGTTCAGCAACTCCCAGGCTCAGTACTACTCCCTCCAAAGGGTGAGAAGCGCGAACGACCAATTGTGGACCAGATACAGCATCGTCATAGGACAGTCCGAGCTTGAAATCCTCGTTCGCCAGATCACACACGCCGCTGGGATAACGGCAGTTACTCTTTTCAACCAGCGGGTAAGACTGTCCGGGCTGCGCTACCGTTGGTTCTTCGCCGATGAAATTTCCCACCGCAAACCAGGCCAGAATAGACAGTATCGGTGCGACAATCACCGCGATAATCACATGCTTATTAGTGAACATCTTTTAGTTCCTGAAAGAGACCGGTGTTAAGTATAACCGCTGAGCGGAGCATGCCAGAGAGCATCCGAAAAAAACTGGCAGGCTCTGCACCGTAGTCATATAACAAAAAAAGGAGGCATCGCAAGCGATGCCTCCTGACAAGGGACCATAAATCCTAGTGGTCATGCGCCGCTGTAACACCTGCCGGGATACGGATATGCTCAACCAGGTCCTGCACTTCCTGTGGCGGATGCGCTGTGACTTTGGATACCGCGAAGGCAATCGCGAAGTTCACCATCGCACCCACTACACCAAAGGCATTGGGCTCAATACCCATGAACCAGTTGGCAGGCGTGTCGCCCAGGAACGCAGTGCCCGGGATAAACATAATGCCCTTGTGCTGAAACACATAGAACAGGGTGACACTGATACCGCAGACCATACCTGCAATAGCGCCTTCCTTGGTTACACCTTTGGAGAAAATACCCATCATTAGAGCCGGGAAGATAGACGATGCTGCCAGACCAAAGGCCAGCGCCACCGTTCCGGCAGCAAAGCCCGGCGGATTAAGTCCGAGGTATCCTGCACCTGCGATGGCAAAAGCCATGGCAATCCGACTGGCCATGAGTTCCGTCTTCTCGGTGATATGGGGCATCCATATACCCTTCAACAAATCGTGGGAAATAGCCGAGGCGATCGCCAGCAGCAAACCCGCCGCAGTAGACAGCGCTGCCGCTAGGCCACCGGCAGCCACCAGGGCAATTACCCAGTTGGGGAGCCTGGCAATTTCGGGGTTGGCCAATACCATAATGTCATTGTCTATCTTGGTCATCTCGTTGGTCGCAGGGTCTGAAGTATACTCAATCCTGCCATCGCCATTCTTGTCCTCAAATGCGAGCAGACCGGTTTTTTCCCAGTTTTTGAACCATTGAGGACGCTCATCGATCTTCATGAACTCACCAGGTGACGGCTCCAGAGTATTAATCAGGTTCAGTCGCGCCATGCCGGCTACCGCGGGTGCAGTAGTGTACAAAATAGCAATGAACACCAACGCCCAACCCGCTGAAGAACGCGCGTCCTTCACCTTGGGTACGGTGAAGAAGCGGATGATCACGTGGGGCAGACCCGCGGTACCGATCATCAGGGACATGGTATAGGCAAACATATTCAGCCCACTGAGACGGTATTGCGTTGTGTACTCATGAAACCCAAGGTCTGTTACCACCTGGTCAAGCCGGTCCAGCAGGAATACATCAGTACCAATCATGGTGCTACCCAGGCCCAGCTGGGGAATGGGATTACCGGTAAGTTGCAGACTGATGAAAATAGCCGGGATAGTGTAGGCCAGAATCAATACACAATATTGCGCAATCTGTGTGTAGGTGATGCCTTTCATGCCGCCTAGCACCGCGTAGAAAAATACGATAGTCATGCCTACGTACAGTCCGGTATCGTAGTCGACTTCCAGGAAGCGGGAGAACGCCACACCAACACCTTTCATCTGGCCGATAACGTAAGTCACCGAACAAATGATCAGGCAGATAACCGCCACAACGCGCGCTGTATTGGAGTAAAAGCGATCGCCGATAAACTCGGGGACCGTGAACTTGCCGTACTTGCGCAGGTAAGGCGCCAGCAACATGGCCAACAGCACATAACCACCCGTCCAGCCCATCAAGAATACAGAACCACCGTAACCCATGAAGGCGATCAGGCCTGCCATGGAAATAAACGACGCCGCAGACATCCAGTCAGCGGCTGTGGCCATACCATTTTGTATTGGGTGAATACCGCCACCGGCGACATAGAAGTCTTTCGTTGAACCGGCACGAGCCCAGAAGGCTATGCCGAGGTAGAGAGCGAAGGTCGCGCCCACTACGAGATACGTTAGTGTTTGGAGTTCCATAGCAGCGCTTCTTATTCTTCTTCCACGTTGAATTCAATATCCAACGCAGCCATTTTTTTAGCGTAATAGAAAATCAATACTACAAATACGTAGATTGAACCCTGCTGGGCAAACCAGAAACCCAGTTTGTAGCCGCCGATCTGTATCTGGTTGAGTACGTCAACCAGTAAGATGCCGCAGCCAAAGCTAACCATGAACCAGACCACCAGCAACCTGGCCATCAGGCTCACGTTGCGGCGCCAGTATTCTTTCGCCTGTTGTTCCGTCATTTGTGACATTTCACACCTCCTGCGGTGTTGTTATTGTTACCGCCACCCCCAATATACGCGCGGCGCGCCGTAACTTACTCTTGGACTTTGGTCTACACCAGGTTTAGAACGCGTACTTCACCGCTAACTTCAGGTTGTGTACTTTCCGCCGGGTCAGTGCGCGAGATTTTACTGCTGCACGTTGATCCAGAATCCTGTTTCTTCTTCCCTCGTAGACGTCCGCTGGTGTGACGTTATCTAAGGACTCGTGGTTGTAATGTTCTACCCACTCGGAGATGGCCTGGGCCAGCGCCTTGAACCGCCGCCATAGACCAGTATTGTCAACGGCTGGCGTTTACCGTAGCGCGCACCAATATAGTCTGCGATGGACGTGACCCTGTGGCGCGCGCATACCCAGAACACGCTCTGCTTCGTCGCCATTTTTCCCCATCCGCACCGAGTAACGATCCGCATACCAGGCCACTGCAAACAGGATACAGATATAAAGCAGCGCGAGGCTAAGGAGATAGGAAGGAGACACCATTGCGTCAGAGTGCGCCTATTACGAAATTCGTGAGCAGCATAGCATGAGTCCGACGGGCTTGAGAATCGAAGTGAAAATCTGAGTAAGCGCGTCAAAATTCCACTAGAATCACCCTCAACCTTTACAGCTACATGACAGCGTAAGCAGGAGAATTTGGTGAAGGCAAAAACACAAGTGGTGCTGGTGCTACTGCTGCTGTGCGGTCTGTGTCCGCACGCGATGGCCCAGCGTAAAACAGACATCGTAACCCTGTACAACGGCGACCGCATCACCGGGGAGGTAAAATCTCTTTATGGCGGAATTCTGAATTTGAGTACCGACTCGATGAGCACAGTGAAAATCGAATGGCAGGAAATCGCCGGATTGGAAAGTAAATACAATTACGAAATCAGACTCAGCAAAGGTGAGCGGCAGTTCGGATCCTTAAAGCAATCGCCCCAACCCGGGCAGCTTCTGATACAGGACTTGTATGACACGCATTCGATAGACTGGCTGCAGGTAGTCGAACTACGCCCCCTTGAAAAAAATGTCATCGATCGCATCGATGTTTACCTGGCTGCCGGATTTAGCTTTAACAAAGCCAGTGACGTCGGACAAACCGCTCTCAATACGGTCATTAGTTACGAAGACCAGAACAGCCTCAACAAACTTACCGGCCGCAGCACTGTGACGGATACCGACGAAGAAACAACCAGTAGTGCCAAGGTCGAGGTACAGCGCTATGTATGGACGGATCGATCGAAATTGTTCCGGAATTTATTTTCCAACTATGAAACCAACGATGAACTGGCACTGGATCACCGCATCGGCGTCGGTGCAGGGTTAGGACGGTACCTGATTGACACGCATAAAATGCGTCTAATAGGCGCGAGCGGTCTACAGGTAGTTACCGAACAAAAACCCGATACTGGTGAAGATCAAAATGTGGAACTGTATATTGCCAGCAGCTTCAGCACCTGGCGCTTCAATACGCCAGAACTGGATGTCGATCTGTCGTTTAACCTGTACCCAAGCCTGACCGATAGCGGCAGACTTCGCAGCGACTCAAATCTGAGAGTCCGCTGGGAAATAGTTGAGGACTTTTTCTTTGACATCACAGCTTATGGCAGCACCGACAACCGGGCCGATGCCGATAGTCAATTCGATTACGGGGTCACTACGGGTATAGGCTGGACCTACTAGGCTTGCTCATTGTAAAAATGAACATCCCGCTGCGGAAAGGGAATGGATATGCCCTCTTTATCAAAGCGCATTTTAATCTCGCGGGTGAGATCCCAATACACGTCCCAGTAGTCCTCTGTTTTGGTCCAGGGACGCACAATGAAATTGACTGATGAGTCGCCCAACGTATGCAGCTTGATCATGGTTTCAGGTTTTTTGAGTACCAACTCATGACTGCTCACGACATCGGCCAGTACTCTTTCTGCATGTTCTATGTCGTCGCCGTAGCCAATACCAAATTGCAGATCGACACGACGGACTTTTTGGGCAGTAACGTTCTTTATAACATCACCCCATATTTTACTGTTGGGAACGACCAGCGTCTGGTTATCAAAAGTCGTAATGGTCGTTGACACCAGACTCATTTTTTTAACCAGGCCCGAGGCTCCCGTTACCTCTACAAAATCGTCGACATCATAGGGGCGATAAACAAGTATCATGCCACCAGCGGCAAAATTGCTCAGTGTGTCCTGCAGCGCAAAGCCCACAACAAAACCGGCCACACCCAGACCAGCCAGCATCGGCCCCAGGGAAATACCAATCTGCGACAATGCCATCAGGACGCCGATTACCATTACTGTGCCACTGGACACAGAGGCCAGAACGTCCTTGAGCAAAGTCGACAAATCCACGCCTGAGCGCTCAAAAGCCGCCACTGTTGCGCGTCGCGTAAGGCGTGAAAGAACACGAAATGCCAATATAACAAGGATAAAAACCAGCAGGCGAAAGACCGTATCAGGCGCATTGGCGACCAGAGATTTTTTAAGCGCGTTCCAGCTGTCACGCAACAGGCTCTGGAACGCCGGACCTTTAAGATCACGGACTGAGAAGCCCTTACCCTGTTGTAGCAAAACGCCGGTATAAACTGCATTATCCAGTCCCAGGCGTTGCAGCACGCCAGATATAATCTCCAGGCGTTGTAAATATTGCTGATGAAGATTCGAAAAAGTCCTGCTTATGGCATCAAGGTCCGTATTCTGTGGCTCGCCCTCCAGCCTGCTACGCAGTTCCTTTAGCGCTGACCCGACGAACTCTATCTTGCCGACCAGTGTCTCGGCATGCAGATATAGCAGGTCCTGCACACGTTGCTGCATCGCTTGCGTAGGCATATCCAGCGCCTTGCGCCCCTCGATCACATTAACCTGCGCTTCATAATAATGAATACGCAGTAACTCGAGACTACTGATATAGGCTTCGCTGGCAATACGCTGGCCGCCGCTAAGAGACTCCAGCTTGCTGCTAAAGCTGGCAATACGCTTACCCAGCTCCTCGATACGTGCGAATGCCGCGTCACCGGCATCGGCAAGGTTTTCACGCAAGCGGCGCTCCATCTCAATGCGCTGGACATCTTCCGCCGGTAATTTCACTATACGTCGCATTAGTTGATCCAGGTCCTGAAAAACTTTAAAGCTGCGCTCATCCCGCCGGAATAGCACCGCTTCGCGATCCTGCTTCGGCAAACCATCAACCTGTTGTCCCAGGAGTTTCAAACTACGTATATCCTGGTCCAGTTTGTCGAGCTGAGACTGCAGTGCTTCTTTCTCCGTCTCGACCTTCGTGTCGACCTTCGTGTCGACCACCGACTCAACTTCAGGCTGAACCTCAACTCCAGGCTCACCGGCGGCCCGTGTTACCGATGCGAAGGAAAAGCAGGCCAGCAGCACGATCTGCAAAAAATAGAGGGTAGCGTTCTTCATTGTTAAATCCTGTTCGCCCGCGGTACCCGCGGTAATAGTAGTCCTGGATAGCCACGTAGGACCGGAAATTGTTGCCCAGATTGAGCTTCTGATCTTGGTGATACGGAGGTTGATAATAGCAACTTACGCATCGTGTTCACCAGACTGGTCACCCTGTTGCTGCCCGTAAGTCGCAAAAGCTGTGTGTACCTCCAACATAGCAGAAGGCGACAGTATTTCTCCACCGCCCAGCGCGAGGCTGCCCCAATAAATCACCGCCAACTCCTCAACCTCTTGCGCCACACTCAAAGCCTGCGACAAATCCTCACCCGCAGCAATCTGACCATGGTTTGCCAATAAACAGGCTCGCCCCTGGCCCAAGGTTGCAGTTGTTGCCTGCGCCAACGCATCGCTACCGAAGGTCGCGTAAGGGGCAACGGGGATCTCATCTACCGCGGTAATAGCAATCATGTAATGAATTGCCGGAATCGGTCGATGGGCACAGGCCAGGATAGTCGCGTAGCGGGAGTGACAATGTACGACCGCGTTAACGTCCGGCCGTGCCCGGTAAATAGCCGCGTGCATATGCCATTCACTGGAAGGGCGTAACTGCCCTGCCGCCACCTGCCCGTCGAGCGACATGGCGACCACATCCTGCACTTGCAGTCTGGCGGACGTCACACCTGTTGGCGTAATCAACATGCCGTCTGAGTCGCGCAGTGACAGATTGCCAGAGCTACCGGTACCCAGGCCGGCATCAATCAATTGCCGATAGCCCGCAACCAGGTCCGCACGGGAACTAGCTTTCCTCACCACAGTGGGTCGCAACCAGGCCTCAGGGTCTGGACCTGCTTGCCTTAAGCGCATCCCTGGCTTCCAGCCAGGACTGGCACTCGGGCAAATTATAAAAATAGCCTTGCTGGGGTGCCCCGCTGGGCCCAGGAGCAACATTGCCATAGGTTGTATAATAGTGCTCACAGCGCTCTTTGCTGCGCAATTGCTGATCTATACAGGTCTGGGTTTTTTGCGCTCGCATTGGCGCCAGCGCTTCTTTGCGCACCACTTCACATTGCTGTTGCAACTGTTTCACCTCCGCGTCTGTCACCGCCAGTGCCGAAGCCGTGAGCAACGCGCCCAATAGCAGCGAAAAAAGCCATTTACTGTTGTTACTACATCTCAAAACCATCCCATTTCTCCTACAGTAAATTAACGCATTAAACTTAGCACAAATAGCCGAACAGCTCTGTATCAAGTAGACTCCTCACGACGACACTGCCTTATGTCGTCAGTAGGACAATAACAAAAAGCAGAGGCTATATGCCAGCAGCGCCAGCAAGCCAGAACGCAACCACCGAAGCCGGGTCCGGAGAGAGTCCCTCACCGGCAAAATTCAGATATGCCACCAAAACGGCGTTGAGCCTTACCCTCGCCTATCTGATACCCATGAGTATGGGCTGGCCGCAACCGCAAACCGCCGCCACTACAGTGATGCTGATCGCGGCCACCGGCATGGTATCGGATTCCTTGCAAAAGGGAGTACTGCGGGTGCTGGGAACGCTTGCAGGCGCCATCATGGGGCTCGCCCTTATTGCTATTTACCCCCAGGATCGCATGGTTTACCTGCTGGCTGCTTCAGTCGTGGTGTCGATTATCATCTACTTGTATAACGCCTACCAGGGTGACAGTACCGTGTTCATGCTCACGGCGGTGGTTACGCTAATGGTGTTCAACGGTGGCGACGCTGATGGTGCATTTTTGTATGGCGTAGACAGGGCATTTATGACGGCTTTTGGCGTCATGGTATACACCGTCATAGCCAGCGTGCTGTGGCCGGTTAAAACCGCCGACAACACCCGGGCACTGGCCGCGGGCGTGGCCAATGGCTACCAGCGAGCCTTCGAGCGGTTGATACATCCACTGAGCCCACAAAAAGGCGGCCTTGACGAGCAATTGTCTGCGCTATTGGCTGACGAGGAAAGCTTCCAGACACAATTCGCCTCGGCCAAAAATGGAGATGACACCGTGGCAGCGTATCTTCCGGAATGGAACACGGTGGTCAGTTGCTACGAAGAACTGGAATCACTACTGATACCTGCCTTAAAACAGGAGACGCACACAGAAGTTGAATTCGGCCTCTATCTGGCCAACTACGATCAACTGGTGCAGCAGATACAAGGCATGTTTGGCCAGGTCGAATGTGCCTGGCAAGGACACAGCACAGACAGGGACATTCCCCCCCTGGCGATCCAGTACAACTATGGCAGCCTGGACGAAGAAACACACCTGACCGCAGCAGCAGTTGCCACCCGTGCAGAGCTACTGCAGAGAATTCAGCTGGTGCTGGCCGACCTGATCGTCGCCCTGGATAGCCTACTGTTTGACCGCGGCGGCTTTAGTGCTAGCCGCAAGCCTCGTGGCAAGCCGGCGTTTATATGGCTGGATATGGAGAATTTCAAGACTGCACTGCGCGCATTCAGCTCTTTCTGGATTGCCAGCGCTATCTGGATTCATTTCAATCCGCCGGGCGGATTTATGTTTGTCACTATGTGCACCATTCTGATCCCGTTGGTATCCTATACGCCGGTTACACCCAAACTGCTGTTTATACTGTTTACGGTAGGTTTCATCTTCGCTCTGCCAGCCTACGTTTTCCTACTGCCACAAATGACGCACTGGTTGGAGCTTGCGGTTTTTCTTTTCAGTTACGCGTTTATCGGGTTTTATGTTTTTCAGGGACCCGTCTCCATATTTTTCCTGTTAGGTTTATTTACCCTGGGCATACAAAACACCATGAGTTACAACTTTGACGCAATTCTGCTGATAATACTCATGTTTTACCTGGTGTGTACGATGCTCATCATTTCAGTGCACTTCCCGTTTACCAGCAAAGCAGAGAGGATTTACAGCAGTCTGCGTCGCAGGTTTTTCCAGCACTGCGGTAGGTCTTTGCGGCACACTGCAGCGGCGCCCGGTCTGGCAAAACTAATCTCTGGTCTGCGCCTTGGCAGCGGTGCCGCACTGCTGTCCAAACTACACAGCTGGGGTGCAAAGATCGATGAGAAGTACTTTACTGCCAATGGCCAGCAACAGATAAAAAACCTGAACCGCGCCTGCGAGCTACTGCTTGGACAGCTGCAAGTCCTGGCTGTGCGCCAGCCAGAATTTATGGAGAATCCGCTAATTACTCTCACGTGGGCAAGTACCCGCCACAACCCTCTAGCGCAAATGTGTGATGCCCTGGCCGCAGGTGCTCAAGATCAGTTTTTGCAGGAGCTTGGCACCGACCGCACCGGTGTAGAAGCCCGGCTTGACGAATTGCTGGGCGACGATTACCTGCAACGCTATGATCAGCGACAGCTCGCGCAATTCTATGTCTACCTGAGTTTACAGGCTTCTATACTGTCCAGCATACAGGCCTGTAGCGATGCCCAGGCAGCACTGGACTGGCAACAATTAGGGGAAACCAAATTCTAGTGATACATAAATCCAACCCTGTTGTTGTCACCGCAACCACCGTAGTAACACGGCGCATTGCTACCTTCATCCTGACCGGCCTGCTGGCAGCCTGCACCACATTGGGCCCTGACTACGAGGCGCCGGCACCGGCAGAGTTACCCAGCAACTGGAGCGCCACAGAGACGGCCACCGAAACCCGGGCTATCGCCGCGTGGTGGGAGCTATTCAATGATCCGGTGCTGAACGAATTAATTAGCCAGGGCGCACAACAGAACCTGTCTATCGCAGCCGCTGGTTTACGCATTGTGCAGGCGCGCGCAGCGTTGGGCATCAGTGATGCGCTGGTCTTCCCGCAACAGCAACAGGTCAACGCCAACTTCTCCGGACTGTATCGCAACGAGGACTGGTTCAAATCCGCCAACCTGGGATTGGATGTAAGCTGGGAAATGGACATCTGGGGCAAGTATGCGCGGGGTATCGAGTCTTCCGAAGCTACCCTGTACGCCACTATCGCCTCCTATCACGACGTACTGGTTACCATCAGCGCAGAGATCGCTCGTAATTACATTAATTATCGTACCGCCCAGGAGCGCATGTTCCTGTCTAAACAGAACATCGCTATACAGCAACGGGTGGTGGATATGACCCAGGTGCAGTTCGACGCTGGCAATGTGTCAGAACTGGATGTACAGCAGGCCAAAACCCAGTTGTACGCCACACAATCATCCCTGCCTGTGCTGAACATCACACGCTTACAGGCCCGCAACGCTATCGCGGTGCTACTGGGCACCATACCAGAGAAAGTCGAACCTTTGCTCAAGATCGCCGACCAGCGAGAGGTGCCGGGTCTGGACGAGCGTATCAATCAAACCATGCGACAAGAGGCGGCGACGGATAAATACGCTAAATACTCGGTCATTCCCCAAGCCCCGGACCTACAGCCCAGTATTGATCCACAACTGGTCATGCGCCGCCCGGACCTTAAGGTTGCAGAGCTGCAGACTCGCGCCCAAAGCGCGCGTATCGGCCTGACAGAAGCAGACCTGTATCCCCAGTTTTTCTTGTTTGGATCCGTTGGGCTGAGTCAAACCGTCGGATCCAGCAACAGCTTCGACGCTTCCGATGCGGTGGTTGCGAATATAGGACCCGGCTTGAGCTGGAATATTTTTCAGTACGACCGAATAAAGAACCGGGTGCGCATCGAGGATGCACTGTTCCAGGAAAGCCTGACTAATTACAACCAGAGCGTACTGCAGGCGGTAAGCGAGGTGTCCAATGCCATGGTGGCTTACCGCTATACCGTGGACAAGAGTGTCTATGACTTCAAGGCTGTGGAATCATCCATACGCGCGTTCAATATCTCTGCCAACCAATACAATAATGGTTTAGTGACCTACCAGCGACTGCTCAGCACCGTGGAGAAAATGACGCTACGTGAAGATGGCTATGCGCAGACCCGAGGCAGTATCGCCAATCAGATAGTGGCACTGTACAAGGCCCTGGGAGGCGGCTGGGAACCACTCAGCACCAGTGTGCCGCTGGTTAAACCAGCCACAGTTGAGCAAATGCGGGAGCGCACCGACTGGGGCGATTACCTGGAGCCGGAGACCATTGTCGGGGAGGATAGAGATGAATGAAATCCCCCATGAACTCGCCCTGGGCGATGTCTACCTGTCGCCACTGGTACCGGTATTTACGTTGGCCCTGCTCGGCGCCTGGTTAACGATCACAATACTCAACAAATTGCGCCTGAGCCGGTATATCATGCTGCCATCCAGCACTTTTCTGACGCTGATGACACTTTACATCCTGCTGATGAACGCTTTCTGGATAAAAATATAATGTCGCATATGGCACATTCGAATAGGGGTCGACGTCAGTGAAATTCCTCAAAAAACTCAGCCTGAGTATAATCAACCTGGCGGTAATTGCGGCGGTAGCGTGGTACGCCTACCAGGCCTTCGAAGAGTACATTCACAACCCCTGGACCCGCGACGGCCAGGTTCGCGGCCATGTCATTCAGGTAGCGCCCAGGGTCTCCGGAATGGTGACACATATTGCGGTTATCGATAATCAGTTTGTGCATCAGGGCGATTTATTATTCAAGATCGACCAGGAGACTTTCGAGATCGCCATCGCGCAGGCCGAAGCCAACCTGAAGCGCGATCAAATCAGCTCCAGGTCTTCGAAAATTGAGTACGATCGCCTGCAAGAAATCTTCGAAAAAGATCCTGGGGCAGTGTCCCAGAAAGACCTTAACAGGCGTGAGGCAAACTACCTGCAGTCGCTGAGCCAGATTGATGTATCAAAGGAAAATCTGCGCAGCGCAAAGCTCAATCTCAGCTATACCCAGGTATACGCTGCGGTGGACGGTTACGTTTCCAATGTCGATTTTCAGATCGGCACCCAGGCCGTGGCCAACACCCCGATCATCGCGCTGGTCGACAGCAACAGTTTTTGGGTATTTGGCTATTTTCGTGAAAGCCAAATCGGCAAATTTAAAATCGGGGACCCCGCCCGAGTGACCCTGATGGCTTACCCGGAGCAGCCCTTGAGCGGCACGGTAGAATCCCTGGGGTGGGGCATTGCGCCTTCCGACGGCAATACCGGCGCTAAACTGCTACCCAGTATTAAGCCGGTGTTTCAATGGATACGCCTGGCCCAACGTATACCCGTGCGCATCAAACTGGATAAAGTACCGGGGGAGGTTGAGCTGCGTTTTGGCCTCACCGCATCTGTAATGGTAATGGACGAGTCACGATAAACACGAGCAGGGGGTAATACCGAGCATGGAAACCGTTAACTCACACAACAACTTCTTCTACTTCACGCTAGCCCTGGTATTCCTGCTGTTATTCTCCGCCGTTGCCGATTCATTTCCAAGTAAAGAAAGTCACCGGGCACTGCAGGGTGTCATTCTATTCACCGAGATAGTGGCCTATCTCAGTCTTAACCTGAGCAGACGCTGGCGAGTTTTTATAACGTTCATGGTAGTACTGATTTTGGCCGTCAATGGCATACGCGAATTTACCCATTGGACAGTTGCGCCAGTTATCAGCCTGACGACTGCGCTGATTTTTTACTGCGGCATGGCTTATGCCGCAGCCAAGCAAGTGCTGTTTTCAGGCAAACGTCAAATCGAAGCCAACACTATCGTCGGTGCGGTGGCGGTGTATCTGCTGCTGGGTATAATCTGGTCCACGCTATACTTGATCACACTGGAATTCTGGCACGGCGCATTTAATGGTCTTGAATATAAAAACTGGAACGACAATTTTGCCATTACTACCTATTTCAGCTACGTTACCATGACCACCCTGGGTTACGGCGACATTAGCCCCGCTGTACCCGTCAGCCGGGTACTGGTATACCTGCAGGCTATTTTCGGAACCTTTTATATGGCGGTAGTGGTAGCAAGCTTGATCGGGGCGCGAGCCACTAAACATCCGCACTAATAACAGTGATCTAACAGAGGTAAACAACGTGGAAAACCAACAACCCAACGCCGGATACGATCCATTATTCGTGCGCAACATGATCGAGTCGGCACTGCGTATCGGCCTGCTATTGATACTACTGATATTCTCCTACGATATTATCAAACCCTTCGTTACACCCATCCTGTGGGGAGCGATTATCGCCATGGCAGCATTCCCACTGGTGAAATGGCTGCAGCCCAAGTTGGGCGGACGCCGCGGTTTAGCCGCCACTGTAGTGACCCTGCTCTTCATACTGGCCCTGGTGCTACCCACCTGGTCGGTGACAGAGGCGACACTGGGTGGTATTAAAAAATTGAGTGCCGGGCTGGAGTCTGGCGAGTTACAGGTACCACCACCGTCGGCGAAGGTCGCGGACTGGCCGCTTATAGGGGAAAAAGTATTCACCGCCTGGAGCGCCGCCAATCAAGACCTGGAAGCTTTCCTGCTCAAGAATGCGACCCAGATCAAGGAATTTAGTGGTGCAGCACTCAAGCGAATTGGCGGCAGCCTGGTCGGTGTACTGATGTTTGTAGTATCGCTGATTATCGCCGGCGTCTTCATGACATTTGCAGAGAGTTGTGGAGACGCAGCACACCGATTTTTCGTGCGGATAGGCGGGCTGAACCCCGGCGGCGAATGGGCGCCCCTGACCGTAGCCACAGTACGCAGCGTTTTACAGGGCGTGATAGGAGTGGCCATTATCCAGACCGTGCTAGTCGCCATCGGTCTGTTCGTGGTGGGCATACCCGGGGCTCCGATCTGGAGCACGATCATACTCGTCCTGGCCATCGCCCAACTCCCAGCACTGATAGTCGTGGCCCCTATCATCGTCTATGCATTCTCGGTCTTCGATACCACCACTGCTGTGATTTTCATGGTGTACGAACTGGTGGCCGGTGCCAGTGACAACATCCTCAAGCCCATACTGATGGGCCGCGGACTGGACATTCCGATGCCCGTAATCCTTATTGGTGCCATTGGCGGCATGGTCATGTCCGGTATTATCGGGTTGTTTATCGGAGCAGTAGTCCTGTCTATCTGGTACAAACTATTTGGACTGTGGCTGGAACAACAAGCGGTGTAATCACTCCTTTGCGCCGGGCGACTCCGCCCGACGCGACGCCTTTCAAGTATAGACAGCTAAACCATCACCGAATCAGCAGAGAAAATCGGTCATTATTGACCGATTTGGACATGTCATACCTCATTCAGGCTACTTAATCTGCCCGCTAGCAGGATACTATCTGTTTGCCGCCTATCAGGGATTGAAGAGCGACAAATAAATATAATGAGTGCGCTCTGAATTACGCCCACCGTGGGCTAATCGTTCGCGATAACTGGCATAGGTACCGCATAATGAAACAAAAGAAACTCACCCCTATTACTGTCCGCAAGACCGCTATTGCTGCAGCACTCGCCATGGCCACCACGCCAGCGATGTCGCAGAACCTGGTACTGGAAGAAGTCATAGTGACCGCCCAGAAACGGGTAGAGTCGGTGCAGGACATTTCTGCTACCGTAAACGTGGTGAGCGGGGACGACATTAACAAGTTCCAGGCATTCGATTTCAACTCCCTGGCGCAGCAAACCGCGGGCTTGACCCTGGCCAGCCCCAACGCACGCAATAGTCTGATCTCCATGCGCGGGGTAAGTGTAGACCCCGAGTCGGGTGCCTCCGCCGCGGTGGACCCTTACTGGAATGATGCTGTCGTACGGCCGGATGTCGCCTTCACCCCGATGTTCGACCTGGAGCGAGTGGAAGTACTGCGCGGTCCTCAAGGTACCCTGCAGGGACGCACCTCCCCCGGCGGCGCGATAAATATTATTACCAAGCGAGCTGACCTCTACGAATCCGGCGGATATATACAGGGCAGCGCTGCGGATAATGACGGTATCAACGGTCAATTTGCCTACGGCATGCCGCTGATAAAGGATAAGCTGGGGGTGCGTATTGCCGGTGTTTATGAGACCAATAACGGCGCCGATGTAGAGAATATAACTACCGGCTTCGACGACCAGGAAGCCGAAACCACGTCCGCCCGACTCAGCACTGTCTGGCAAGTTACGGATACCTTCAACGCCGAACTGATCTACCAATGGCTGGATAACGATACCGATGATCCCAAGGCAATGACCGGCGTCGACGCCCTGGGTGTGCGCCCGACCCTTAGTCCCGATGACAACATTGCCCTGGCACCCACCGACAACGTGGGGAAATTTGATATCGATGCTCTGACCAACCTGATCATGAACTGGGAGGTAATGGACCATGAAGTAACAGGCATCGTCGCCTACCAGGATACAAGCAAGTACTACTGGGAAGAAGTCGACCGCGCCAATACCATCCGCTCAGTTGACCCGCTCCCCACCGAAGGCCCCACCTCGCAGAACTCCACTACCGACACCGAAAGTTGGTCCTACGAGTTGCGGCTCGCCTCACTGGACAACGACTTCTGGGATTATATGGTCGGTGTCTATTACAAAGACCAAAATACAGACACGGTTTTTAACGGCAACTCTTTACAATTTGTTGGCCCGTTAGCGATAGGGTACGGGACGAAAACAATCATCCCGGTAAATGCGAATGACTTCGCGCTTTTTACCTTCAATACTTTCTATCTGACCAGTACCCTGCAGCTGGAAGCCGGCCTGCGCTGGACCGACTACGACAACTTTCGCCGGACGGATGTATATTATGCTGGACTGACCTATGTGCCCCCACCCCTGGCTCCGTTTGCAAGCGTGATAGACGCTGGTTTAAGCGCAGCTTTCCCGCTAGAAGCGGTCCCTGACAGCGAAACTGACCCCCAGGACGACTCCTGGACCGGCTCGCTGAAACTGCGCTGGGACTGGACTGACGATATATCATTGTACGGCTCCTACAATCGCAGCTACCGCAACGGCGGCATCTCTATCAGCCCTGGACCTGCCGGGGAACTGGTAGGCCTGGACAATCTGCTCTATGACTCGGAAGACAGCGATGCCTTCGAACTGGGCTTCAAAAGCCGCCTGCTGGACGGCAGGGCAACCCTCAATGGCGCTGTGTACTACCAGGCATTCAGTGATTACCAGGGTTTTGTGCGCGGGATCGAAGTACTTGATGATCAAGGCATCCCGCAGAACGTGCCGGGGGGACTTGTGTTCAACGGTGATGCGAACATCTGGGGCGTCGAATTTGAAGGCCGCATACTGTTGACCGAAACGTGGAACGCCGGTGGCGCTGTAAGTTACAGTAAAGGCGAATGGGATGGCGCCACCAAGCCCTGTAACGACCGTGAACCGGGTGAATCACTGGGCTCTTGTGATATCGATGGCGATGCCCTCGGTGGCGAGCCCGAGTGGTCTGTATCGCTGAACTCAGAATACTTTTTCCCATTGGATTCTACCGAGATCTACGTGCGCGGACTGTTTAAATACACGGATGATCGCATCAACACCGATGCCTCCGCGGGCCTGGGCAATACCACAGACGAATTCAAGTCTTACCAGACACTGGATATGTTTGTCGGCTGGCGCAGCAACGAGTTCACCTGGGATGTTTCCGTCTGGGCCAAGAACGTAACCGACGAAGACGAGGTTGTCTTCCAGCGCGGTCCTGACGCCTATGACGTCACCCTCAGCGAGGGCTCCTACACCCAGACCAATATCCTGAAGGAACGCACTGTGGGTATGACGGCGCGCTACAACTTCTAGGGAATAACCTTGAAATACTTCAAGGGCGGCTTTCGGGCCGCCCTTTTTTTGTCAGTAAAATCATTGAAATCAGACCGCACACGTCATAGGCATCACCGGGACAGCGGTTAAACTTCAAAATCTGTTAGATACCCCGAACACACGCAGGAATAGACTGATGAAAAAATTATTGGGTTATGCAGTTTTCGCCGCCCTCTTTGTATTAATCGGCATGCTACTGGCCGATACCAGAATAGCTGATGTAGCACGCTCAACCGCCAAGAGCGCCAGCAGCAGGGCCATTGAAGTTGTCGCTAACAGTGCGGATATTGAAACCCGCACCATGGTGCTGGCGGAGAATCCACAGATGATCGAGCGCATTATGGAAGGTGGCGCCTTTGGTGGAGAATTTTCCCTGTCCGCGGCACAAAACATGTTCGGTCGCACCGAGGATGCCATAGCCGACGTGCGCAAAAAGACCAGCGTGATAGAGGTCGGACCGCGCAGTTACCTTATCCGTATGCCTATTGTTAACGCCGCATTCTTTGAAACAGATGAAGGTATAGTCCTTGTCGATACTGGCATGGGGCCGGCCGGGCCGGCCATCCTGGACGCCATTCGCTCAGTCAGCGACATGCCCATTCACACCATCATCTACACCCACGGCCATGTTGATCACGCCTATGGCACATGGGCCATTATGGAGGCCGGCGAGAAGCCGCAGATCATCGCTCACGAGTTGCTTGAGCCTCGCTTCCATCGCTATATCCGACTGCGCGGCTCCCTGGCCAAATACATGAGCCAGCCCGAGGAGCAACTGCCCGCCTCCGAGACCGACCTGGTGTGGCCCACCCGCTATTTCAGCGACCGTCTCGAGCTCGAGATCGGAGGTGAGACCTTCGTTCTACAACACCACAAGGGCGAGACCGATGACCAGCTGTATGTCTGGGTACCCGGCCGTGGTGCCCTGGCCAGCGCCGACTACTACCAGGGCTTTTTGCCCAACGCGGGCAACGGTAAACGCTTTCAGCGCCACGTGGAAGACTGGGTAGTGGCACTGGAGGAAATGGCCTCATTGAAGCCGCAAATCCTACTGCCTGCCCACGGTGCAGCGATCATCGATACTGCGGTTATTGTTGAAAATTTCAGTGTTCTGGCTGAGGCGCTGCAGTACATCGTAGACTTCACCATTGAAGGTTTGAACTCAGGCAAGCGCAAGGACCTTATCTATGCCTCAGTGCAACTGCCGGAGCATCTGGCGACCCATCCAACCCTGAACGAGCAGTACGTTTCACCCAGCGATATATCCAAGATGGTAATGAAGAAGTATACCGGCTGGTGGGATGACGTTCCCTCACACTGGACGCCCGCCTCCATGGAAGATCAGGGCAATATGATCATAGAACTGGCCGGGGGCAATATTCCGACGATAACCACTTATGCACGTGGACTGATCGGACAGGACATCCGGTTGGCATCACACCTGACGGACTGGTTGTTCTACGCCAGACCGGACGATGCCGAGGTGCAGGAGCTGGTATTTGATGTATACCGGGCGCGCATCATGCATCCAGATACCAATAATATGGAAATGTTGACCTACCTTGACCAGATGACGGCGGCGCGGGAGCGGTCTCGTAAGAAGTAGGATTATGTGCCAGCGATCCGCCGGGAATGCCTGATAGCTGATTCCACGACCCGCCGTGAACCCATACCCATAAAGCGGGGCAGGCTCTCCATGGGGGCTCGGGCTCGGCGTCCTGCCTCGCACGGTCCTGAAATCAGCTATC
>JBALVO010000010.1:17650-29490 GCA_036961445.1 Halioglobus sp. | reverse complement strand
TCCATGGGGGCTCGGGCTCGGCGTCCTGCCTCGCACGGTCCTGAAATCAGCTATCAGGCACCCCCGGCTCAGATCCGAGAACTGCTAAGGCTGGAATAGGGCTACAGCGAGAGCACTTCGACGCATACTGCGCAAGGTAGCCGCGACTAGACGGCCTGTCACAGCAGGACCGTCGGCGGCCATGGACGGCCGCCGCCGAGCCTACATGGATGTACTTGTGGCGTGTCCTGGGGTGAAAGACCGTATAGTTGCGGCGGAATCGAAGCTAGAAACCCTTAAAGCTCAGAGTTCAGGGATAATTTTAGAAAACTGCTCTATCATCGGCATAACAATGTCAGGCTTGTCCCAGTTCTCCATCCCCACCCCGATATTGCAGCGATCAACCCCCATATCACGGTAACCCTTGAGCAAGTCTGCCGTTACCGGTGACATTACCACCAGGGTAATCTCCACCTCATCCGGGTTGCGGTCATATTCAGTCACCTGCCGGCGAAAATCCGCGATACCCCGGGCCACATCCGGCATGGCCACATCTACCGGCATCCAACCGTCGGCCCACTGCGCAGCATGCTTTACCCCAAGTGGGCCCATCGCACCAAAAACAACGGGTGGACCGCCGGGACGCGTGGCCTTGGGCTCAAACCATACCGGGTCGAAGTCAATTAGCTCACCGTGATACTCCGGTTCGGCATCGGTGAACAATGCGCGTTGGGCCAGCACTGTTTCCTTCAGTGCCAGGTAACGCCGCTTCCAGGGCAGCGTGGTGGCGTTCTCAAACTCCTCTTCATTCCAGCCGACTCCGCAACCAATGATAAGGCGGCCATTGGACAGGCGATCAAGAGTGCCGATGGTCTTGGCCTGCGAGAGCAGTTCCCGTTCCATTAGCAAGGCAATCCCTGTGCCCAACTTTAACTCGGTGGTGGCCGCAGCGGCAGCCATCAACGACACATAGGGATCCATCATTTTTTTGTAAGGTTCGGGCAGGTCCCCTCCCGCGGGATAGGGCGTACGACGCGATACCGGGATGTGGCTGTGTTCGCCATACCACAGTGATTCAAAGCCAGCCTGCTCCAGGGTCGTTGCCAGTAGGCCCGGGGCGGGGTCATCCGCCGTATTCATAGAGCTGAATCCCAGATACATGCTTAACTCCTGGATTGCTCGCGGCGCAATCGCACTGCCGTGGCCAGTTCCTGCAGTAAAGACTCTGTGTCAGTCCAGCTAATGCAGGCATCAGTAATACTCTGTCCGTAAACCAGGGGCTGTCCGTCCACCACATTCTGGCGCCCCTCTACCAGATTACTCTCCACCATGATGCCGAAAATGCTGCGACTACCACGGGCGACCTGAGTGGCAATATCGCTGGCCACATCGATCTGACGCGCGGGAATCTTGCGACTATTAGCGTGGCTTGCATCAATCATAATGCGCGAGGGCAGACCCGCTTTGGTCAACATGGCATCGGCATCTTCTACCGAGAACATGTCGTAGTTGGGCAGTTTTCCACCGCGCAGAATGATATGACAATCCTCATTCCCGGCGGTTTGGAAAATGGCTGAATGGCCCTGCTTGGTTACCGATAAAAAATTGTGCGGCTGGGAAGCCGACTTGATCGCATCAATGGCCACCTGGATGTCACCATCGGTCGCGTTCTTAAAGCCCACCGGACAGGACAAGCCAGAAGACAACTCCCGATGTGTCTGGCTTTCTGTGGTACGTGCCCCAATGGCACCCCAGGAGATAAAATCTGCGTAGTACTGGGGGCTAATCAAGTCCAGGTATTCGGTACCTGCTGGCAGACCCATATCGGCCAGGTCAAGCAGCAACTGCCGGGCCAGGTGCAAGCCCTTGGTAATCTGGAACGTATTATCGAGATCGGGATCATTAATCAGGCCTTTCCAACCGACAGTAGTGCGCGGTTTTTCAAAATACACGCGCATGACGACAAAAATATCATCGCGCAAAGCATCAGCAGCTTGCTTTAAGTCAGCGGCATATTCGCGAGCCGCTGCCGGGTCGTGTATAGAACAGGGACCGACAATAACCAGCAAACGGTCATCCTCTCCCGCTAAAATACTGTGTATGGTCTGGCGCGCTGTCGCTACCGTTTCCGCTGCAGTAGCGCTGACCTTTATGTCAGCAATCAGCTGTTCAGGGGAAATCAATTCAGTGGTCTTCTGGATGCGAAGATCGTCTGTAGTCGCTGTCATTTCCTAATCCGGTTGCTTGTAGTGATACGGGAACTTATCCCGAGAATTCAAGGGCGCATAATATACCACCGATAGGGCCACGTTTGCATGCTCGTGTGGACCTTAAATACAGCAGCTAATAGACACGATCCCACGACCAGCAGGTGTTAAGCTTGACCTCTGGATAGCAATACAACAAGGAAGCCGGGCATGCTAGCGCGTCTATTTTCAGGTATCTTAATTTGCCTCGCCATTGTCAGCTTCGCTGCTCACAGCGCCGCACCTTCCAGCCCGGCTGATAGTTGGCCCGCTTACGGCGGCAGCCCCGGTGGCGGGCACTTCTCCAGTGCCAGCCAGATAACTGCAGGAAATATTTCCAAACTTGAGCAGGCCTGGGTGTTCCAAACCCCCGACTTTCGCGCCGCAGGAGACATGCTCGTAGAGACCCTGGAAGGGGATATTCCCTCACCACCCAGCGGTTTCCAGGTCACCCCCATTCTGTTTCAGGAAACACTGTATTTGTGCAGTCCGTTTAACCGGGTGATTGCCCTGGATCCGGCAACTGGAGTGGAGCGCTGGTCCTATGATCCTGGTGTCGAACAAGAGAAAGAACTTCTCGCCCACTGTCGCGGCGTAAGTAGCTGGCAATCCGCCAATCCCGACGACAGTGCCTGTTCCAGCAGAATTATATTTGGCACCCTGGATGGCCGATTAATTTCACTGGACGCCAAAACAGGAAAACCGTGTGAAAGTTTCGGCGATGGCGGCACCGTAGATCTTGCACAAGGACTGGGGGATCACCATCCCTATGAATATTCAGTCACCTCACCACCGGCCATTCTCAACAACAAAATCATCATCGGCGCCTTCATTGTAGACAGCGCGCGGGTACAGGTGCCCGGTGGCGTAGTGCGCGCCTACGATGTTCTTACCGGGAAATTGGCCTGGTACTGGGATCCACTACCACCGGGTCAGGCGCTGAATAAAAGTGCGCCAGCTGACCAACAATTTGCCCGTGGCACCACCAATGTATGGTCCATTATTTCCGTCGACACGCAGCACAACCTCGTCTATCTACCCACCGGCAATACCTCAGCTGATTACTATGGCGGCCACCGTGAAAAGAATTTTGACTATTTCTCCAGCTCAGTGGTGGCGCTTGACGGCGACACGGGTAAAGTCGTTTGGAATTTTCAAATGGTGCACCACGACATCTGGGACTATGATACGCCGTCCCAACCCACCCTCTTCGAGTTTGATAGAGACGGGGAGAAAATTCCGGCATTAGCACAACCCACCAAAATGGGACACCTGTTCTTCCTCAATCGGCTAACGGGTGAGCCGCTGTTTCCCGTGGAAGAACGGCCAGTGCCGCAGGAAGGCCTGGTCCCTGGTGAATACTTATCCCCCACCCAGCCATTCCCGGTCAAGCCAGTGCCACTGCACCCTTATGGTTTGCGCGGCGAGAAGCTATTCCAATTTACCCCATTGGACACATCCTGCGCTGATCAACTCGCTAAAATTCGCGATGAGGGCATTTTTACGCCGCTGTCGACGCAAGGCACCCTCATGTACCCCAGTCCACTGGGAGGCAATAACTGGGGTTCACCCGCACTGGACCAGAAACGCAACGCTATCGTACTGAATACATCCCGACTACCCATGGTGGTCAAACTGATTCCGCGGGAAGAATGCAGTGAACACGAACATAAGCGAAAGTCCTATCGCCCGCAAAATGGCACCGACTACTGCGTATTATCTGAGCCGCTACTTTCTTCCATTGGCTTCCCCTGTAATGGCACACCGCTGGGCACACTGGTATCTGTTGATTTGAGCACAGGTGACATCAACTGGGAGGTAGCACTGGGAACCATGCAGGATATGGTCCCGGTGATCGGTCGATTTTTTAGGGGAGCACCCACTCTGGGTGGACCAATGATGACAGATGGCGGCCTGATATTTATAGCATCTACACCGGATCATCACTTGCGAGCTTTTGACACAAAAACTGGCAAGGAACTATGGAAAGGCCGTCTGCCCGAAGCGGGCATAGCCACGCCCATGTCCTACCGACTCAACAAAACCGGCAAGCAGTATGTGGTAATAGCGGCAGGCGGCCACTGGGGCTTGCCATCGGCCGATGGTGCTTACCTGGTTGCGTTTTCTTTGGGTGAATGACTAATAACCGGCGCACCGCCTAGACAATAAAAGAATGCTCCAGTGCTCCAAGCCGACCAGGATCTGGTGCAAAAAGAGGAACTTTCATGCCACTGCTTGCAACGACACCTGAGCCCCCTTACTACGCCGTCATTTTCTCTTCATTGAGAACGGACCAAGATAGTGGCTACATTGATATGGCTCAAAGAATGCTCGACCTCGCCGCATTACAACCTGGCTTCCTGGGCGTAGAATCCGCCAATGAAGGACTGGGCATTACGGTTTCCTACTGGACAGACCTGGAATCAATCAGGAACTGGAAAGCGAACACCGAACACCTGATGGCACAGCGCCTGGGCCGAGAACGGTGGTATTCGAACTACAAAACACGCATAGCAAAGGTCGAACGTGACTACAGCATGTGACGAGTATCACTTGGGCGCATGATCTGAGCCACTATAAGATAGACATTCCAGCTCGATCCGCTGGGGTTTTCCAGGGCTTGGCAAAGTAATCGGATAAATTGTCTCATGGTGCTATCCTTGGCTGGTATGGCGGGCGCATTCACATTGAACACACACCAGACGCCGTGATTTTGCGCTGCAAAAGACAGTAAGACGATAGTACTTCCAGGGGAGTATTGCACGTGATCAGGACAATATTGTTATTGGCAGACGGCCAGTGTATTGAGGGTGATCTGGAGCTTGTGCAGCAATGGCGAGAGACTCCCGACAGCAAGCTCTGGCTAGATATAGAAGATGAGATCACACCACAGATCAGGGCACTGTTGGAAACGTTTGACTGCAGTAGCCTGGCCATAGTCGATTGCGAACGAACAAGGCACCCGCCGAAAGTAGAACACTTTGCTACCAATAGCTTCATTCTGTACAGAGGTATTACCCGCCTTGATGACAGCCTGGAACTGGAGGCACAACAAATTGGTACATGGGTGGGTGGGAATTTTGTGATCACGGTGCACCGTGGCAGCTCCGTCAGCATCGATCATTTTTACACTACAGAGCCTGACGAAAAACTGCTGGCGGCGCCGAACATACTCGCATTGCGGTTACTGCATTTTGCCAGCGGCCGCTATCTGGAAAAGCTCCTCAATATCGAAGAGAAAATTAACTCACTGGAAGACAGGTTATTGCTACGACAGTCTGAAGAAGTCATGAAAGAGCTAGTCACCTATCGATCCAGGCTGCGCAAACTTCGACGGATATTCAATTATCATCATCTTCTTGCCGAGAACATTTTCTCTGAAGGCAGTCCCTGGCTGGGCCAAGACGATGATGAATCGTTGCACATAAGGCGCGACTTATACGATCGCTGTGAGCGGCTGCTAAGTATGAGCACGCTGTATTACGAACTGTGTGGCGACCTGGTGGAGGGCTACATTTCATTCAGCTCACACCAACTCAACAATACTATGAAGGTGTTAACGATAATTACCGCCGTTTTTGTGCCCCTGAGTTTTCTGGCAGGACTGTACGGGATGAATTTTGACAATATGCCCGAATTACATAATGAGCACGCTTACTTTGTGGTACTGACGGTAATGGCAGTTATCGCCAGTTCAATGATCTTTATGTTTAAAAAGATAAGATGGCTTTAGCGTTACGCCTGTTGCCGCAGCGTGATCGCATTAGCCGCACAGAATGCCTGGAGACTATCAATCGACTCCGCGCTCACGGCCACCGTCATAGTCACCTGCTCGAGATATTCTACTGACAGCAGCTGACCGGCGACACCCGCCAGATAGTGCCTCAGGGGTTGCTCACTGCCGAAACCCCCCACTGCTACGAACTGCAACAGTTCACGTTGCGTTGCTACCGGCGCCTGCTCAATCGCCTGCACAGTCGCGCTGCTGTAAGCTCGAACCAGCCCGCCGGCGCCCAGCTTGATACCCCCGAAGTAGCGGATCACGACAACGAGTACATCGCCCAACTGCCCGAACTGCAGGACGTTGAGAATGGGCTTGCCCGCTGTTCCGGCCGGTTCACCATCGTCGCTCATTCCTGCACTTAAAGCATCTGCAGGCTTACCCAGCAAATAGGCCCAACAATGATGCCGCGCGTCGGGGTAGTCCTGATGCGCCTGACGCACCGCGTCATTAACCTCGTCCCGCGAGGAAACGGGCACTACCCGCGCTATGAAGCGGCTTTTTTTTACCACATACTCCGCCTCAAAAGTCCTCGCTGGAACCTGGTAGCTCACGCTGCGGAGCTACCCATCAAGCAGTGCCCTGCCCAAAGACGGGCCAATGCTCAGCGATAATGCCGTTGTTGTAAACGGCGATATCCCCAAACTGCAGGAACACAAATTCACTCTGCGTGGGACGCAGGAAAATCCAATCATCCACTTGCAGGTTTATATTGCGCGAGCCGTTTAACATCTCCTGGTTGGTCGAGCGTCCAAACAAACCATTATTACTTAGCCCGCGGGGTGACTCGGGCCTGGCTTTCCAGTAACCGCCATAGGTGAAAAATGTTCGCGCGCGATTGGGGTCCCACATAGATTGCACTGCACCCAGGTCAATGCCGGGAATCTCCAGTGTATCCAGTGCCTTGAGCACCGGTGTCGCGATATAAGACGCGGGATAGTGATCCGCCAGAGTAGCCAGATCGAAATCAGTGGGTTTGACCAGGCAGGATCCAGCGGCCAACTCGTTAACGGGATACTGCCCCTGGTCATACATTTGGTAAGTGGGACTTCCCCCAGCATTTAGCAGCACATTTTCCGGCCACGCCTCACCCAGGTGACGTTGCGCTATATCCACATAATGCTGATAAATAGCCATCGCGCGGTCACGATAAGTAACAGCGTCACCCACCGGTACTTTAACAATATGTGGCTCATAGCCCATAAAGCCACAAAACTGCAGATGCTCCGACTGGCTCAGCAGATCCAACATGGCAACAAGTTGTTCATCGTCATGCACACCACCACGATGCAATCCTATATCCAGTTCGAGGCAGATCAACATGCGCTGATCAAGACTGCTCGCCAATTCGTTATATTGCACAACACGTTCAGGCGTATCCAGTAACCAGCGCAACTGCCGTTGCGGTGAAAATCCCCCACCGGGAAACTGTTGATAAAAATTTTTCGCCGCGGCGACTGGCATTGGTTTACCCAACAGAATGTCCACCTGAGGAAATTGCACCGCTACCTGATTGACGAACGGCTGATGGAAAAGCATCAGGCGGTTACTGCCCGACGCCTGCATAACAGTTTCCAACAACGGCAATGAAGGCAACGACTTGGCCACTATCCGGTAGTCAAAGCGCTTACCTACATGAGACATCAGTGTGTTGATGTTTCCCAACAGCTGCTCGTGGTCTACAACCAGGGTGGGCTTGGCCTGCCCCGCTGTATCGAGAGCCGCACTGAGAGAGCGAAAATAGGGCGAGTGATCTGCACCGGTTTCCCGGGGGCGCAGCAAGGCGCCAGTGCCAATAACACCAGCCAATCCGCCCAATAGTAACGATCGACGCTTCATTCCCTGCCCCTTGTTACACGCTAACTGAGCAACCCGCTAAGATAACCATTAAGGAATTGACCCTTGGGGTCAAGCTCTCTGCGCACTGCTACAAAATCATCCCAGCGCGGATAGAGTTTGCGCAAATCATCTCGCTGCAGGGTATTGAGCTTACCCCAATGAGGGCGCCCGTGGTATTTGCGGAAAATCGGCTCCAGGGTTTTAAAATAAGGTTCGAAATCCTCGTCAAAATAACGGTGTACCGCTATTGAGCAGGTATCGCGCTCATAGAACGGGCTGAGCCAGATATCGTCACCTTTAACAAATCGCACTTCTATGGGGAAGAACACTTCGTGGTGGTTAGACTCCAGTGCCGCGCGTATCTCCCGCAACGCCGGCAGGCCAAACTCACGCGGCAGATGATATTCCATTTCATTGAAGCGCACATTGCGCTCAGAGGCGTAGTTCTTCCAGGAACTCTCCACAGTCAGTTCATCGCTCAGGCTTCTAGCCATACCGCCCAGGATCAATTCTCGCAGCCGCGGTGACCATGACAGCCAGTCGCGGGCTGTCTTGAGATCCAAAACCGAGTCGTTACCATCAATTTTCTCGGTCCCGCCGACACTCTCCTCAGTAATATCGTGCGTGTCGGTAAAGCCCATCCCGGAAAACGGGATGTAATAACACTCAAAGTTACGATGCTGGTCAGCCATACCATCGGCCAGCTCCAGCAGTTCATCGAACTCGTGCCACACCGTTTCTCGACGCAAACGATAGGGCGCGATGTTTTGCAACCTTATCTGGGTCACGACTCCCAGTGCTCCCAGAGACACCTTGGCCGCCGCAAATATTTCAGAATTGTGGCTTGCATCACAATCTATCAGATCGCCACGGGCGTCCACCAATTGCAGACTCTTGATAAAAGTCGACATACAGCCGATACCGGCACCGGTGCCATGGGTGGCCGTGGCCAGACAGCCAGCCAGGGACTGCTCGTCGATATCCGGCATATTCACCAGAGCCTGACCGATATCTTCCAACGGTTGACCAATATCCCCCAAACGACTGCCCGCCCACAATGTGGCCTGCAGTCTCTGAGGGTCATGCTCGATCAATCCACTGAGCCGGGACATTGAAACAATGGTGCCGTCAGTGGGCACCAGCGGTGAGAACGAGTGCCCTGCTCCGACAGGTCGTACAATTCCCGTGGCATCGGCAATCAAACTCTGCAGTTCGGCCACCGACGCCGGCGCAGCGCGCGCTGCTGGCAGGCATTGCTGTGAACCGGACCAGTTGCGCCAGGGAATGCGTCGTTTATCACCAGCAGCCGGCATGGTGCCTGCCAGCAGAGGATTTGCCTGGCAACCAATCGCCGCGGCCACCAGCGCAGTCAGCATATTTCTGCGGTTCAGCACGCGGATTACTCCCCCGCCGCCATAAACTGGATCAGGGCCTCGAACTGCTCTACGTCACAATCCATACAAAGACCCAGGGGCGGCATCCCCGCAAAGCCATTGATAACATTGTCCAGTAAGGTACTCATGCCTTTGTCGAGGCGCGGCCGCCAGGCAGCAATGTCACCCGTTAGTGGGGCTCCGGTCGCGGCAACAGTATGACAGCTGCGACAGCTGCGATTGTAGATCTCCGCTATTGTCTGATCCCCGGGATGCAGTTGCCTACTGGCGGTTTCTGCCACCGCCCCGGGACCGGCTACTTGTTCACCGCAGGCAGACAGCGTAATGACAATAAGCAGGGCGGAAATTTTTTCAATTTTCATTAGTGCCCTCGGCATTATGTTAGTTATAACTAGTCAAACTAGTATGGCACCTATTGCCAACGTGTCAAACAAGCTTGAGTATTGATAATACACCTGCTTATACATTGGAACACTGCTGTGGCGGCAGCGCAGAATATCAGTGATTTCTCGAAAAGAAACGCCACCATATAGCTACCCGATATAGTGGGTTGGGGCGGTAAGTTGTTAACATGTAAACTAGTCAGCCGGAAACCGTACCGCCATGCTATTACTGATTTTGACGCTCACAAACTTTCTTGCTGCGTGCAACAGCAGAGGTGAGCGGCCATGGGAATTATCAACTACAGCAAGCTTTAAACAGGTCGCCGACGCCCTGCAAAGCCTGCGCAATAGCGGCAAGTCCTGATGATGCCGGTGCAACGTAAGCTATCCTGGCTCGAACTAAAAATACCACCCGTTCCCCTGGTCGTTATTTTCTTGCTTCTAATGCGGCTAATTTCATCGTGGACACCTGGCATACAGATTTCCTCGCCAAGCCGTTTTATAACTATCGCGGCATTTATAGTCCTGGGGGTTTTATGCGCTTTTTCCGCAGTCTTGTCTTTCAACAGAGCCAAAACAACGGTAAATCCCCTGGCTCCCGACAAATCATCGAGCCTGGTAACCTCAGGTATCTATCGCTACACCCGCAACCCCATGTACGTTGGGTTTTTATTCCTTTTGATGGGTTTTGGCGTTTACCTGTCGAATCTATATGCTCTGGCTTCGACTGCGCTCTTTGTGGTGTATATGAACAAATTTCAGATTCGGCCCGAGGAGCGAGCCTTGGAGGCAATTTTTGGCGCAGAGTTTATAGCCTATATAAACAAGGTCCGCCGATGGCTATAGCAACACGTTTATATTTCAGTCTTCACACTGCTGCCAGTATTCGTCCAACAAACGTCCCACGGTATTGGGCGTCACCAGATGTGCGCCGTACCAGGTATGTAGGCAACGTATGCGGCCAAAGTCAGCGATGCCACCAATCCCTTTACTGACAAACACATTGTCAAAACCCAGCTCCTGCAAGCGCTGGCGAACCGCGTCCGCCATGTAATCTTCGCGCATTCTAATATGTGCTAAATGATCTTCTCGCATGCTTAGGCGCAGTTCGGGGTCAGCATCAATGCGCTGTTGTAATTTCTTGATAAGACCGCCCGCCTCTACCTGGTCAATGCGGTAACAAAGTTGCGGATCAAGCAACCAGAATAACGTGGGAAACGGTTTGTCATCCACCAGGGACGCCACGCGAATCACCATCGGCTGGCCGTCCGGACGAGCCACGGCAACGGCTTCCAGGCCACGCGGCTCCCTGCCAAGCAAAGTGGCAACACGGGCTGTAATTTCAGCTGTAATGGTCAAAAAATCAGGCTCTTGTTGATATTTCGCGGTAGCTGAATTCTACGCGAAGCGCCGCTTGCTGGCATTAATCTTAGTGTTCGGGGCACCACAAAAGACTACATGGATGATCAACGCAACAGGTTTTTGCAATTTGACAAAAATCTGACAGCGCACTACAGTGCCGCCCGTACTAGGTGCCTGCCGCAGTGAGAACGATGACTGCTGGGCAGGTTAAATGGGAAGTGTGGTCTGGCCAATGCCTCTGGCAATAGCCCAATCCACCGCTGCCCCCGCAACGGTATACAGTCTTTGACTGTGAGCCCGATACCTGCCTGGACACGCGCAACGATGGAGCGGAGGGCTTCATCATGGTTGCTCAATGCCTATCGGCATTGCGTTCCCTGATCCCCTCCCTCAGTCGCCACTGCAATTATGGCCATTGAGGACAACAGATGAACAAGTTCGTACTATTCCCGGCACTGGTGGTTGCCAGTACTGCTCCCATGCAGGCCACCGCCCAGGGCAACACCGCAAGCAGTGCTAAACTCGAGGAAGTCATTGTCACCTCCTCCCGGGTAGAAATGCCCCTACGCCAGGTGGGCACATCGGTTTCGGTCATCACCCAGCAGGAAATTCAACAGCGCGGTTTCAACTCGCTGTACGATGTACTGCGCAGCCAACCCTCTGTTGCCGTCACCAACAGCGGAGGGGCCGGCAAACAAACCTCTCTGCGAATCCGTGGTGAAGAGGGCTACCGCACGCTGATACTGCTGGATGGTATCGACATATCTGACAGTTCTTCGCCCCAGGTGAGCCCGCGATTTGACCACCTGCTAAGCACCGGTATCCAGCGAGTAGAAATTCTGCGCGGCACTCAGGG
>JBALVO010000010.1:0-17550 GCA_036961445.1 Halioglobus sp. | reverse complement strand
GACACCTTTGCCCCCACCGACAATTGTAAGGATGAATTCAAGCAAAAATCCTGGCGTGTAGCTGCAGATTACGCAGTGGGCCGCTTCAATCACCAGGTTTTTTACAGCGACAGTGACACTGACCGCGACTCCTATTCGGACGGAACATTCAGTTACAACCTGGGCGGCGACCTGGAGCGTAGCGGCTATTTGGGTAGCTTTACCGCCAGCGACTCCCTGCGCATGGTTTATGGCATAGACCTGGAAACAGAGTCAGTGGACGACGACTTCCTCAACACGGACCGGGACCAACAGGGCTATTACCTGGAGTATCAGGGCGGTTTCAGTGACCGGCTGTTTATTACCGCAGGTGCACGCTACGATGACAACGACGACTTCGGCACACATACTTCCTACCGTGCCAGTGGCGCCTACCTGATACCAATGTCCGCAGGTGAATTAAAGTTCAAAGCCACTTATGGCACTGGTTTTCGTGCCCCCAGCCTGAATGAAATCGCAATCAACGAAAGCCCCTGGACCCTGCCCCCTGCTGCCGGCACCAAGCTATCAGAGGAGGAGAGTGAGGGCTACGATCTGGGCGTATCCTGGACTGGAGCATCCGGGCTCTATCTGGAGGCCGTCTACTTTGACCAGACTATCAGTGATGAAATTTTCTATGACTTCACATCTTTTGGTTATTTGCAAGCCAGTGGAGACACCGAATCTACCGGTGTGGAGCTGATTGCCGACTGGCCGCTGCTGGAATCCCTTTCTCTGGCCGGTAACTATACCAATAACGATACCCAGACCATTACGGGCGACAACCGGGCATATCGAGCCGAGCACCTGGCGAACCTCGGGCTGAACTGGCAACTACTGGCGGACAAGCTGATACTGGGGATAAACGCGCGCCTGTCGCGGGATGCACAGGATGTGGACGGCACCGAACTGGACGACTACGAACTGGTCGACATCAATGCCAGTTACCTGATCGGTCGTGGTATGGAAGTTTACGCCCGGGTAGAAAACGTACTGGATGAGGACTACGAGGAGATTCCCACCTACAATACCAGTGGGGCCGCCGCTTACGCCGGCCTGAGATATTCCTTCTAGGAGATCGCGTATGAGTGAAGGTAAGAAAGACGCCAAGCACAAGGCGGCCATGGAGAAGCAAAAGTCCAGCGTCGACGCCAGCATCGACGCTGCAGATACCGAACGCGGGGTTGCCATCTTGCTCACTGGTAACGGCAAGGGTAAATCCAGCTCCGCCTTTGGCATGGTAATGCGCGCCCTGGGCTACGGCCACAAGGTAGGCGTGGTGCAATTTATCAAGGGTGAGCAGTTGTCAGGTGAAGAAATTTACCTACGAGAAAAATGCCCGGAGGTAGACTTCTACCAGATGGGTACCGGTTTCACCTGGGATACACAGGATCGCAGCGGTGATATTGCCGCAGCTATCAAGACCTGGGCCGTGGTCAAGCCCATGTTACAGGACGCCAGCTACAATTTGGTGGTAATGGATGAACTCACCTACATGATCGCCTACAACTATTTGCCCGAAGATGAAATTATCCACGCCATTCGCGAGCGCCCCGCCGGGCAGAGCGTGGTCGTTACCGGGCGCGGCGGCGGTGCGGCATTACAAGCGGTGATGGACACAGTATCCGAGGTCAAGGAGGTCAAACACGCCTTCAAGGCCGGTATCATGGCGCGCAAGGGCGTGGATTATTAAGCAGCCTGTTAATAAACAGCACATCGGCTCACAGCGCGTTCAACGCGCGCAATACCTGATTATTGCCCTGGTAATCATACTGCCCTGCGCCATGGCGTGGGGCCTGGCAACGGGCGCAGTCAGCCTTTCTCTGGCCGACGTCGGCAATGGCTTACTCGATACTTTCACAGACCAGGGCGATAACCAGGCCGCGGTTATTGTCGGCCAAATTCGTCTACCCAGAATACTGCTGGGCGCAGTAATGGGCGCCATCCTGGGAATCAGTGGTGCCGCCATGCAAGGTCTGTTTCGAAACCCCCTGGCTGACCCGTCGTTGATCGGTGTGACTGCCGGCGCGTCATTAGGCGCTGCACTGGTTATCGTCACCGGTGGCAGCCTGCTGCAAGGATACATGGGACTCACCCTGGTATCCGCCGGCGCTTTCGTTGGCGGCGTAATAGCGGTGTTATTGGTGTACCGTCTGGCAACCTCGGCCAACGGGACATCGGTGGCGACTATGTTATTGGCCGGTATTGCCATCACCGCACTGACAGGGGCCGTCAGCAGCCTGCTGGAATTCTTTTCCGACAATGAAATGTTACGCCGTATCAGTCTGTGGAAAATGGGCGGCCTGGACGGCGCCAACTACCCGCGGTTAATACTCGCATTCGCGGTGAGCACCGTGCTGCTATTACTACTGCCACGCTACGCCGGCGCTCTCAATGCGCTGTTACTGGGTGAATCAGAGGCGCGCCACCTGGGCATCAGAGTCGACCGCGTTAAAGTGGCGCTAATCACCTGGGTCGCTATAGGCGTCGGCATCTCGGTAGCTCTGGTGGGCACCATCGCCTTTGTCGGCCTGGTAGTACCGCACATGGTACGCATGCTGATCGGCCCTGATCATCGCTATCTACTGCCCGCCTCCGCGCTGGCCGGCGCCTTACTGCTGGTGGTCGCCGATACATTGGCAAGAGTGCTGGTGGCGCCCACCGAGCTCCCGGTCGGCGTTATTACCGCCATCATCGGAGTGCCCTTCTTTATTTCCTTACTGCGCAATCGCCATCACTACGGTATGCAGTCTTGAGCGTCCTGCAACTGAGCCAGCTCAGCGCTGCCCCCTGGGGCACCGCACTGCTGGACGACATCAATATCACGCTGGAGCCGGGGCAAATTCTGGCCCTGGCAGGCCCCAATGGCGCGGGTAAATCCACACTACTCAAAGTGATCGTTGGCGATATCCAGAGCGACGCCGGGGCGATAACTTTTGGCAATCGCCCACTGAGACAATGGTCAGCACAGGGACGCGCTCAGCAGCTGGCATTTCTACCGCAACTGTCCTTGCTCAATTTTCCTTATACCGTAGAGGAGGTCATTTTACTGGGCCGCACACCCCATGCCAGCGGCAAGGAAATAGACCGGGAGATACTGGAACAGGTATTGCAGCTTACCGACACTACTGAACTGCGGCACAGGCTCTACACCCAACTATCTGGCGGTGAGAAACAACGTACGCAACTGGCCCGGGTGTTCGCACAGGTTTGGGGTGCATCATCAGGTGAAGTTTCACTGGCAGGCAAGCTTTTGTTGCTGGATGAACCCACTTCGGCCCTGGACCTTGCGCACCAGCAGCAGATGCTGAATGCCATTGCCCAATTGGCTGCTCGCGGTTGCGCCATCATATTGGCGATACACGACCTGAATCTGGCCGCCAGCATCGCGCACAGCGTGCTGGTATTGCACTGCGGACAGCAGGTCGCACTGGGAGCGCCACAGGAGGTATTCACCCCTGAATTGTTCCACCAGGTGTTCAACGTTGATGTTATCGTTGGCAATCATCCACTACATCAATATCCCATGATTATTCCCCGAGGTGCGGCACCGTGATAAAGCAAGCGCTGCCTTTTTTGCTTATTTACCTGTTCTGTAGCAAGGCACTGGCAATTACCGTGGAAGACTTCGCAGGACGTGAAATAACCCTGTCAAAGCCCGCCCAACGCATCGTGGCGCTGGCACCACACATTGTAGAGAACCTCTACAGCGCTGGCGCAGGTGACCACCTGGTTGGCGTGGTCAGCTACAGTAATTACCCAGCGCAGGCGCAACAAATACCCGAGGTCGGCTCCTACAATGCCTTCAGCCTGGAACAAATCGTGGCACTTCGCCCGGATCTGGTTGTTATGTGGGGCTCGGGTAATGGCATGCAAACTCTGGCAAATCTGCAGGACCTGGGTATCCCGGTGTACGTCAGTGAACTGCGTCAATTATCTGATATTCCACACAGCATCCGGCGCCTGGGGCAACTGGCGGGCACCATGGCCGCGAGCGAGCGCGAGGCGCGCCGTATAGAGCAAGAGCTGGACGCCCTGCGCGGTCAGTACATCGGCAGAAGCGAACTCGGTGTGTTCTACCAGATATGGAATGAACCATTACAAACTGTGAATGGCGAGCACCTGATCAGTGAGGTAATCGCCCTCTGTGGTGGCAACAATATTTTCAGCGACGCCAGCTCCCTGGCGCCAAAAATCAGTATCGAAGCTGTACTGCAACGCAATCCGGATGCCATCGTTGCCAGCGGCATGGGTGAAGCACGCCCCGAGTGGCTGGATCAATGGCGCAGTTACCCTGGCTTAGCCGCTGTAACCAGCAATGCTCTGTTCTTTATCGATCCTGATCATGTGCAGCGGCCCACCGCCCGGATACTGCAGGGTACAACACGCTTGTGCCAACAACTCGACACTTTGCGCTAGTGCTACTGAGCCTTACGACCCCATTGATCCACGGCGTAGGTGTAAACCACATCGGTACTGGAATTCAGTGCAGTTTCTGTGGAGTCCTGAACGACGCTAATGATAAAACCCACGGCGACCACCTGCATCGCCACATCCAGCGGTATGCCAAACAAAGAACAGGCCAATGGCACCAGTAACAGACTGCCTGACGGGACGCCGCTAGCACCACAGGCGGATAGAGCGGCAATCACACACAGCAACAACGCAGTGATAAAAGAAACTTCAATTCCCAGGGTATTGGCGGCCGCCAACGTAAGAACCGTAATGGTGATAGCAGCCCCCGCCATATTGACCGTGGCACCGATAGGAATAGTCACCGTATAAAGCTCCTCGCTAATACCCAGTTTTTTAGCCAGATTGAGGTTTACCGGAATGTTAGCCGCTGAACTACGCGTGAAGAACGCGGTAATACCTGATTCTTCCAGGCATTTAAACACGATGGGATAGGGGTTCTTACCGGTGATCACAAAAACGATAGCCGGATTCACCACCAGTGCCATGACCAGCATGGCACTGACCAACAAAACTGCCAAACTGGCGTAACTGGCCAGCGCCGCAATTCCCACTGTCGCCACGGTAAAGCAGACCAGTCCGAATATACCAATGGGCGCCAGTTTGATGACGTAGCGCACAATATTGCTCACACCGTCAGCCATGATTTGCAGATGCTCCTTGAAGCTCGCAGACGCCTGACGAAAACTGACTCCCAGCAGGATCGCCCAGGTCAGGCAACCCAGGAAATTACCCTCAAGCAGGGCATTCACCGGATTGTCGATTAATTTGAACAACACATCTGCCAGCACCTCGGTCACGTCTACCGGCGGACTGCCCTGCGCCACGGCGGTCAAGGTAATCGTCTGGGGAAACAACAGGCTAAGCAAGAGGGCTACCAAAGCAGCGCAAACCGTTCCCACCAGATACAAAGCAATAGCGGCGAGGGTTTTGCGGCCATCCTTGCCGGTTTCATGTCTGTTGGCGATAGCTGCCATCACCAGGAGCAGCACCAGCAGCGGGGCAACCGCCTTGAGCATGCCCACAAATAGCTGTCCCAGGATACCCAGACCGCCTGCCAGCCCGGGCAAAACCATACCCACCACCGCACCCAGGGCTACACCTATGAGAATCTGTGGCACCAGGCCAAGTTTTAAAATATTCATGTGTGCTCCTTTTTACTTATTATAGTTACAGCTGTAAAACGTACTATAGCCACAAACATCTGTGCACTAACAATAGCAAATATATGACCACTTATCTGGCGTGCGCCCTTGCATGGAAAACTCTCTTTGCTAAGCTCTGTGTGCGCAAAATCTCCCGCCACCGAGCAAACACCTGAGGATAGACCTATGAAAGCAGAAACCATCGCCCTGCACGCCGGATACGCAGGTGACCCCACTACCAATGCAGCAACCACGCCAATTTACCAGACCACCTCATTCACATTTAATGACAGTCAGCACGGTGCAGACCTGTTTAACCTGGCCGTGCCCGGTAATATTTATAGCCGCATCATGAACCCTACCAATGCAGTGCTCGAACAGCGCCTGGCGGAACTCGAAGGCGGAATAGGGGCTCTGGCAGTAGCCTCGGGTATGGCGGCTATACGCTACGCCATAGAGGCCATAGCCGAGGTAGGTAGTAATATTGTCAGCACGTCACAGCTCTACGGGGGCACCTACAACCTGTTTGCACACACCTTCCCGCGCCAGGGCATAGAAACCCGTTTTGCCGATGCTGATGATTTTGACTCAGTGGCATCACTGATCGATGAGAACACCAAGGCGTTGTTCTGTGAGTCTATCGGCAATCCCGCTGGCAACATTGTCGACATACGCCGATGGGCCGATATCGCCCACGCTGCGGGTGTGCCACTCATCGTTGACAATACGGTCGCCACGCCCGTTTTGTGCCGTGTATTTGACCATGGTGCCGACATCGCCGTGCATTCCCTCACCAAATATATCGGAGGTCACGGCACCACCATCGGCGGCGCTATAGTAGATTCCGGCAAGTTTGATTGGGCCGCACACAGCGATCGTTATCCCATCATGAATACCCCGGATCCGTCCTACCACGGCGTGGTTTACACCGAGGCGATGGGCGAGGCGGCCTACATTGGACGCTGCCGCGTTGTGCCCCTGCGCAATACCGGGGCGGCATTGTCACCACACAGCGCCTTCCTGATCATGCAGGGGTTGGAAACATTAAGCCTGCGCATGAAACGTCATTGTAAAAATGCCCGCAAGGTTGCCAAATACCTGCACCAGCATCCGCAGGTTACCTGGGTCAAATACGCCGGCTTGAAAGATAGCCCCTACCGCGAAAACAGTAAAAAATTCTGCGACGGCAAAGCTTCCGGCATCCTCAGTTTTGGCATTAAGGGAGGCGTTGATGCCGGCATGCGTTTTATCGACGCACTGCAGCTAATTTTGCGTCTGGTGAACATCGGTGATGCAAAGTCCCTGGCTTGTCATCCAGCCAGCACCACGCACCGACAACTCAATGAGCAAGAACTGGCATCGGCCGGAGTCAGTAATGAAATGGTCAGGCTATCGGTTGGTATCGAACATATCGATGACATTCTGGCAGATATCGAACAGGCCCTGGCAGCTGCCGTCGGATAAGTTGTAACAGCGCCTAATTTTGTTTCCCCCTGTTGCCGGGCTGCACAGGCTGGAAACCTGGCAGTCAGGGGACGCTCTAAAAAGTCCCGTACTCCGTTAGTCCCCACATAAAGTGACTAACGGAATTCAGTAAACCCGCGCGCCATCCTAGAAGGTATAACTTACCCGGCCATACCAGAAAGCGCCGCCAGTACCGAAGGGCGTGGATTCCCAGGGATACTGAAAGTTACCGCCCGCTGCCTGCAGCCCGCTGGGTGTTCCGCCAATAGGAGCAAGCGCGGGACCATTGCTGATAAACCCATGGCTTGAAACCTTCGGCAGTTTGTCCGGGTATTCGTCAAAGATATTCTCGCCGCCGACGGCAGCAACCACGCCATGTCCAAAATCATAGGAAAATTCCAGGTCGGTCAGTAATTTTCCATCAGATTTTACACTGCTCTGTGGTCCGTCAATACCCAGTGCCTCGCATTCGCCACCCAAGCCGAGGCCGTCGCAGCTAAAAAATGAGGTCTCTACATCACCGTAGTAATTGAGTCGCAGGTTTGCTGACAAGCGATCAACAGCCCAATCGAAATTGGCAATAAAGCGCTCCTGGGGCTGACCGGTCTCGACATTGTCGATTTGCGCCTGACTGAAAAATACATCTTTGTCTATTCCTGCCGGGGCATTGATACTTTCGACACTCGTTTCATTGTAAGCGCCAGACAATGTGGTGGTCAGGAAACCATAGTTACCAAAGTCCGTATCGTGGGTAACCACCAGTTCGACACCCTTTGTTTCAGTATCAATGGCGTTGGAGAAAAACTGCGCATTGTCAAAGCCAAACTGATTGAGAAACTCGTCCAGGATGGGATCGGGGTCAGTGAAACCGCCACCGACCTTACCACCGAGTACAACGCGATCGTCGATTTTTATCTGGTAGGCATCGAGCGTTACCGACAGATTGTCCAATGGATCCCAGATCAAACCCAGGCTATAGCTGGTAGATTCCTCATGTTCCAGATCGCTCACGCCGAACAACGAGGGCACCAGGCTGCCCTCTGGGGCATGATAGGTCTGCACCAGATTGGGTCCGTCTATATCCGTAAACACCGTACTGAAAAAACGCTGGCTAAGGGCCGGAGCGCGAAAGCCTGTCGATACCGCGCCGCGAAGCGCGAAATTATCGACCAGCTGCCATCTGCCGGAAAACTTACCGGTGGCCTGGTCTCCGGCATCGCTATAGTCCTCGTAACGTACCGCAGCACCCACTAATATATCGTCAGTCAGGTTGGTTTCAAGATCGACATACACCGCGTAGCTGTCGCGATCTTCATCTACCAGGCTAATGGGTCCATAGCCGGGAAAGGCCTGCATACCGCAGGCGGCAAAGGCATCAGGATCCGTGATTGAAGGCACTCGCACTGTGATATCTGCACTGCTGCCACAGGAATAGGAGGCCAGGTCACCTTCCTTGATCTCATAGTTTTCGTCGCGGTACTCCAGCCCTGTACCCACATAGAGCGTCTGCGGCAAACCGATATCCACGCTGCCACTAAAATCCAGGTTAACCGTGGTCTGGTCGAACTGTATGCTGCCACTGTCAGCGCCCGTTGGGCTAGCTTCAGCCGCCGCGCGGTTGGCCGGGGTATCAGGCTGGCCAGCAGGATCGGGGATAGTCGGGTTAATCACATTATTGGCGCTGTTATCGATATAAGCGATATCAGTAGCCGGGTCGCCACCGGCAGCATAGAACGCCTCTGCCGCGAGCGAGACATTGATTGAATTCTTGGTACCGAAGGAAAATTCATTTTGCCCGTAGGTGACACTGGTATCCATTGTCCAGTCGTTGGCAAAATCTTTTCGAAAGCCTGCGGAGAACGAATAGTCTTCGACCTCAGTTGTCTGTAGCGGCAGGAAACCATTAGGGTAAACCTGGGGCACTGCTCGTTGCGCGCGCTCGGCGAAGCGATAAAAACCGCCGGATTCCCCCTCGCGTTTGGACCAACCGCCAAAGCCGTAAAACTCTCCAAAACCAGTGGGTAGACTCGCGTTGACGAAGATCGCCTTATTCTCGGCGTCTGAGTCACCAATTCTCATAATGGTAGTACCTGGATCAAACAGGTCTGTTCGTCCGGTTGCGACAGCGCGATTGGTTGCGTCACGGTCGCGGTATTCACCGGAGACAGTAATATAGCCACCATCCCCGATTTCAAAACCGGTGTTGCCCGCAACCGTGGTGGTTTCACCGTCACCTTCGTCATACTCTCCATACTTCACACTAACGGTAGATTGTTCTACATCAGTATTGAGGATGATGTTTATCACCCCGGCAATGGCATCGGAGCCGTACTGCGCTGCAGCACCATCGCGCAATACCTCGATCCGCTGGATAGCACTGGCCGGTATGGCGTTGATATCCGTTCCGGAAGAACCCCTGCCTATGGTTTGCTGAATATTGTTCCAGGCCTGGTTATGCCTGCGCTTGCCATTGACCAATACCAGCACCTGGTCGGGGTTCAGGCCGCGTAATGTCGCTGGCCTGACGATATCTGTGCCGTCGCTGATAGTGGTACGGGAGAAATTGAACGATGGCGACAGTTTCTGCAAGATCGCACCGGTTTCTGTGGATCCCGCTTTGGCAATATCTTCTACACTGAAAACATCGATGGGTACGGTTGTCTCGGTGGCTGTACGCCCCTTAACCCGCGTTCCTGTGGTGATCACTTCCTCAAGTTCTACGTTATCCGCCGTCTGCACTTCCTGCGCCCAGGTTGCGGCAGTGCCGGTGGCCGCAAGCAGTGCGCTGCACATGGCAACCGCAGCAGCAAGTCGATTTTTTCTCAGCACTTTTGAATCAGTCACGTTATCCATGCGGGTGTCCTTCATTATTTTTTTATCAATTTATAGTTATATAGGCAGCGATACAAGAAGGGATAAGTCTTCTTGTATCGCTTGTTATCATAGCGCAATCAGTATTTTGCTACGCCCCATCGGTTGGTAATTATGTCATACAAGCATTACGCCAAGAATAGTGCGTCACTGACAACCTGCCACCATCAGTGCGATCGCCGCAATAACGGCGGAATGTCGCCCAGTGACGCACCCCGGCGTTCCAGTTCGGGAGCCAGTTGCTGCAACGGCGGCCCCAACTGTGGCTTGACCTCTTCCGGACGCAGGGGGTCACCGCATTCGCTACAGGTCAGTGTAGGCCGGGTTTTATGGCCGCAGGTCTGGTGCACGTATTCCAGTGGCGCGCCTTCACCCTTGTCCATCCAGTCGTCGCCCCAGCGCGCCAGGCTCATTAACACCGGGTAAAGACCCAGGCCCTTGCGAGTCAGGCGGTACTCGTAACGCAGCGGGCGGTCATGGTATGGCACCTTGACCAGCACCCCCTGCTCCACCAGTTTACCCAGTCGCTCTGACAGACGGTGGCGGGTGATACCCAGATTGCTCTGGAACTGGTCGAAACGACGGGTACCCAGAAAAGCATCGCGCATAATCAACATAGTCCAGCGCTCGCCCACCACAGACAGTGCCCTGGCTACCGAGCAGACCTGCTTATCAATATCGTCCCAACGCATCGTTTCTCCCAACCCAGGCCCAACGCCTGCCTGGTAGAAAATGTACCACATTCATTCCTATTTGGAACCGTCTCGTACTGGTTTAAGGCATTTTGCGTTTATCACTTTCCACCACCATAAAAAAAGGGTCTCCGAAGAGACCCTTTGTTTTACCGCTGTATAAGCCCCCGATTAGAAATCGTAAGACACGCGGGCATACCAGAATGCACCGTTGAAGCCCAAAGGAGCGAACTGACTGTACTTGTTACCTACGCCAGCAGCAGCACCTTCGTTTTTATCAGGCGTTTCATCGGTGAAGTTCTGACCACCACCCATCACGGTCAAGCCGTTATCAAAGCTGTAGCCAACTTCAATATCATGCGTCGCGTAGGCGTCGTAGGTCGCGCCATCTTCGGAGTCGAACCACTCATCCGTCCAGTTGGAGCGGACTGTGAAACGCCAGGCGTCCATCATGTGGGTTGCACCAAAATTCACACGATTTTCAGGCAGACCGTTCTCCAGCTCATTGATGCGATTGTCATCAATAAGATCCGGGTTAAAACTGTCTACCGTCGTCTCGTTGTGGTTCCAAGCCAGGTTGAAGTCTGTATTACCACCCAGTATTTCTGCTGAGTAGGTAGCCACGACATCAACACCCTCAGAGGTGGTATCGAAATCATTCACGAAGAAAGCAAACGTGCTGATGTTGCCCGCACCGCTAATGCCTGCATCAATCAGATCATCGCGCTCATCATCGGTGAGCTCAAATTTCTGTGATACAGCAATTCGGTCGTCCACTTCGATTTTGTAGTAATCGATGGTGACGCCCAGGTTTTCCCACTGGAATACCATACCTGCGGTATAACTGGTGGATTCTTCTTCCTTCAACTCTTTACCGCCACGTTGCTGAGCGACGACAGAGCTAGGGGGAATAATACCTTCGTTAATTAGTTCATTAGCGGTGGTATCAAACACCGTAGAGGTATTGGATGCATTCTGCTGACCCGGGGTGGGCGCGCGGAAACCCGTGCTGACCGTGCCGCGAATGCCAAACCAGTCGACCACGCTGAAATGGGTAGAGAACTTGCCATTGACAGTGCTGCCAAAGTCGTCGTAATCCTCCCAACGTACGGCGGTACCCACCAACCAGCGGTTAGTCACGTCGGCCTCAAGATCCAGGTACAAGGCGGTATTGGTTCTATCCCAGTCACCAGCAATCTCTGGACTGAAGCCGGAAAAACCATTGGAACCGGCACTGAAGCCCTGATCCGCCAATGGCCCGAAGTCCCAGGATGCAGTCTCGCCAGCGGTAATTTCAAACTCTTCAGAGCGCATTTCAAAACCACCGGCAACGTTCAGGTCCGAGGCAAAAAAGCTAACCGGAACCGCGTAACCCAAGTCGATATTGAAGTTGTATTCCGTCTGGGTGTAATCGCCCGGATCGAATGACGTCGGAGTATTGGGGCCCAGAGACGAGTTTACTGTGTTGTAGATGAAAAAATCCGAGTCGTTCCAACCAAAGCTACCGCTCACATCATAGTTAAGGCCATTGTTCAGGTTACCGCGAGTACCCAGCACCAAGGAAGCGTCTTTAACATCAGCACCAAAGCGCGGCGTAAAACCACCGGGGAACTGGCCGTTAAATACAAAACAATCGGGATTATCGATAATGCCCTGCAATGCCTGGTCGTCACCGACTGGCACTACCGGGCAGTTACCCGACATATCACCAGTGATGTCACCTACCAGGCGAGTTACACCGTCGTCAGGTGAGAATACTGCAGCGCGGGTGTCCGGGTTACGAAAGTAGAATCCACCGTCGACTTCTTTATAGGCGTAGTTACCAAAAGCGTAGATCTCTGCGCTGTCGCTAATTTCAACACCCATGTTGAAGATGGTCTTGATATCGTCATTGACCTCGGGGCTACCCCAGATCTGCGCCGGATCCCCGACCGCATCGTTACCACCGGCAATCAGGCCGGCAGCGTCGTCTCGCTGCACGGAGCGGTCAGTATCATCGGACTCACTGTATTCGAAGCTGGCATTGAAAAAGCCGCTATCGGTGATAGGCACACCAATGTTACCGGCGACTGAGTAGATGCTTTCGCTGTCTTCACTGAACTCGCCGTACTTAACTTCAATAGTACCGCCTTCGTTCGAGTCTTTGAGGATGAAGTTCATTACACCGGCGATGGCATCCGATCCGTACTGTGCAGAGGCACCGTCACGCAGTACTTCAACCTGCTTCAGCGCAATCGCGGGGATGGGCGAGAGATCAGGTCCCTGGGCACCGTCAGATACACCGTTACCTAACCAGGTAATCACCGAGGCACGATGACGGCGCTTGCCATTGACCAGTACCAATGTGTGGTCAGGGGCCAGGCCACGCATGTTAGCGGGGCGAATGACCGATGCCGCATCACTAATGGGCTGGGCGTTAACGTTATAGGAAGGTACAACATTACGGATCAAGTCCGTCATGTCATTACCGCCCTGGTTGCGGAAATCTTCGCCACTGATCACGTCAATTGGCGCAGCTGACTCATAGACCGAGCGCGCAGCACGACGTGTACCCGTGACGACCACTTCTTCCAGAGAAGCGTCATCCTGGGCAAAAGCGACAGGCGCAATACCGGCTGTCAGGGCCAGTTGCGCGGAAATGGCCAAGGCCAGTTTCGTTGGTGTAAACGACTTCATTATTCAATCTCCCAAAATATTTTTTTTAATTAGGGCCATAGACTATTGTCTCTATTGTGTATTCCGCCCCAAGCTCCCTACTCACCTAGTGCCGTAAACCTATTACGGCTTTTTACCACTACGGGTACAATCCCGGTCAGATTACCCTTCACCGTTTTATAGTTCCCCCTATAAATGTGTGAATAATTACACGAGTGACCTTACATAAAGCATGTGTTAATTTCCAAAAAGTCGCGCATCTCCCGCAAACAACAGATATTATTCCGCTCGTCCCGCTCCTCCCGCAGAAACCGCGGCTTAGGAAAGCATTTTATTGCAAGTCTATATACGATCTATACGCGCTCTGATCAAAACCGGATGTAGAAACCTATGAACAAAATCGCGATCGCCCTATGCCTTTTAAGCCTCTCTTTCGCAGCGCGGGCAAGCACGCTGGTTCACAACATTACCGGCTATACCATGAATGACGGTAACCTGGTGCGCTTTGCAGCACTGGAATTTAATCAGGGCCGCGTAACCAGGCTGTATAAGACGGCAGGTGACATGACGAGTAGTAAAGCCCATACCAGGATAGATGGCCAGGGCGCCACATTATTGCCAGGACTGACAGACGCCCACGGACACGTTCACAATCACGGCTTGTTGCTGCAGTCGGTAAACCTGATCGGCAGCGATAGTGAAGCTGATGCCGTCCAGCGCGTAAAATCCTACATCGAGCGACAACCCGAACAAACCTGGATTCAGGGCCGCGGCTGGAACCAGGTGCTGTGGGATAGCAATGCCTTTCCCACTCGTGAATCACTGGATGCCCTGGGAGCGGACAAATTCATTGCGCTTAAACGCGTTGATGGCCATGCCTTTTGGGTAAATTCGGCAGTTTTGGAAAAGGCCGGTATCAACAAGAACACCCCGGATCCAGCGGGTGGTCAGATCTATCGCGATGCCCAGGGCAAGGCAACCGGTGTCCTCATTGACAATGCGATGAGCCTGGTCAATAAAGTAGTCCCTGCTGCCACCGACGAACAAATGTCCACGCGCTTGCACCTGGCCATGACGAATCTAGCCAGCTACGGACTGACAGGTGTGCACGACGCCGAAACCCGATCACAATTTGTCCGCGTGTTTCAGCAATTAAACACATCAAATTCAATGCCAATCAGGATCTACGCGATGCTGTTTATCCTGGACCCGAAAAATGATGAGTATCTGCAACGCGGACCCATTATAGATCCGGCACATATGCTGGATATCCGCAGTATCAAGATTTCAGCGGATGGCGCCCTGGGTTCCCGAGGTGCTGCCTTGTTTGAGGATTACAGCGACGCCCCAGGTCATAAAGGTCTTTTGTTATTGAACGATGAGCAATTGGAGCACCACATGAGCCGGGCGATGAAGGTCGGCTACCAGGTGAACACCCATGCAATTGGTGATCTAACCAATGACAGAGTATTGGATTACTACGAACGCCTGGCCAAAAAATATGATGCCAAGGGTCAGAGACATCGCATCGAGCACGCGCAGATATTTCGACCGGATGACATTGCACGTGTCGCGTCAGGGGGTTTTATCGCTTCAATACAACCCACCCACGCTACCAGCGACATGAATATGGCGGGGGACAGACTCGGTGACGCCCGCCTGTCAGGCGCCTATGCCTGGAAAAAGTTGTTGGCTAGCGGCGCGCACCTGGCCGGCGGCTCTGATTTCCCGGTGGAATCACCCAATCCTTTTTACGGCCTGCATGCAGCGGTAACGAGACAGGATCACCAGAATGTTCCGGCGGGTGGGTGGCTGCCTCAGGAAAAACTTTCCAGGGAAGTCGCATTGAGTCTATTCACAGAAGGTGCTGCCTACGCCGCCCATCAGGAAAAAGTACTGGGTCGGTTGATGCCGGGCTACTTCGCGGACTTCATTCTGGTGCGAGACGACTATTTCTCGGTGCCTGAGACAGACATCTGGAAAAACAAGGTACTTGCTACCTATGTCGCCGGCAAGCAGGTTTACAACTCAGCGCTGGATTAAACGCGCCTCGCCCGCATCGCGAACATCGGTTGCTGCCTGGACGGTATCACCGTCGATGCGTATTGCATTGATCTCACCGATGTCTCCCCAACTATTGGCTTGCACCGAGTAACCCATTGCTTCCAGGTCACGGCGAGTATTGGCGGGTATTTCCCGCGCATCGTGACGCAACAAAAACGCATCGGGTAACTGGTGGTGAAATCGGGTAGCGTCGACAGCAGCCTGTAACGACATATCGTAATCATAGAGGTTCAGTATCACCTGAAATACCGAGGTAAATATGGTGCTGCCGCCCCGGGTGCCTAGCACCAGAGCCGGCTTGTCATCTTTAAGCAAAATAGTGGGCGTCATTGACGATAGCATGCGTCTACCTGGCTCAATCGCATTGTTGGCATTCCCAATCACGCCGAACTTGTTCTTGACGCCGGGTTTTGCACTAAAGTCATCCATTTCATTATTGAGTACAAAACCGGCTCCCTCCACCACCACACCCGAGCCAAACTCCCAGTTCAAGGTGTAGGTCAGGGACACCGCATTGCCGTGCTCATCCAGCACAGATAGATGTGTAGTATCAGAAGACTCGAGTCCGGGAAGTACTTCTACTGTGGGTGAAATTGCCGTGGGGTTTATCTCCCGGGCCCTGCGCGCAAGATATTTTTTCTCCAGCAGTTTCTGCAATGGAACCTGCACATGATCCGGATCGCCCAGATACTCGGCCCTATCGGCAAACACTCTCTTTTCTATTTCTGCCAACAGGTGCACATATTGCGCCGAGTTATGCCAGACACCACGAAAATGCTCACTGGCAAAATCATGCATGTACAATAACTGGATAAGCGCAAAGCCGCCGGAGCTGGGTGGCGGCGCCGTTAATAGCGTGTAGCCGCGCCATTGCGCCTGCAGGGGGGGACGCCACACTGCCTTATAGCCAGCGAGATCCTCCAGTGTTATCAAGCCACCGGATTTGGCCATTTGGGCGGCGATTTGACCAGCGATTACCCCGGTATAAAAATCCTCAGGATCGTCGGCAATGCGCTGCAGTGTTGCCGCCAGTTCCATCTGTTTAAAATTTTCTCCCCTCTTCATGTGGCTAAAGTAGGTAGCGAAGTTGGTGGTTGCTGCCACTTCTACGATTTTTTCCTGGGCGTACTCTGCCAATGCCAGCGGTACGGTAAAGCCATTTTTTGCCAGCGCAATAGCGGGTTGCAACAAGCGTTTCCACGGCAAACTGCCATAGCGCTGATGAGCTGCCGTCATGCCCTGGACCGTACCGGGAACTCCGGACGCCTTACCGCCGACCAAAGACGCTGCAGGTATCACATTGCCACCTTCGTCCAGATACATATCGCGCTCTGCCTTGTTTGGCGCTCGCTCGCGAAAGTCCAAAAATGCGGCCTCGCCATCCATGTAACTGACCATAAATCCGCCGCCGCCGATATTGCCGGCTTCCGGTGACGTTACTGCCAACACAAACGCCGCGGTAATTGCAGCATCCACCGCGTTGCCACCATCGCGCAGGACTTTCTCTGCTGCGACAGCCGCATAAGAATTGTGCATGGCAACCGCGCCGACCCCGGCTATGGCAATCTGTGAGCCCAGCAGCAGGATGCAGCCCAGGAAAAGTCTGTAAAGCAAAATGCGGTATTTCATAACGGGTACCAGGAACATAAACACGTGCTTGCTGTTAGGTCGCTAATGACGTCTATTAATCGCTATTACATCAAAACCGTTCATTACGCTATGACGATGCCCATAATAACAAAACCCACCGTGGAAATTGCTCCGGCCAGCAGTGCGTAGGGTAACTGTGTGCGCACATGATCGATGTGATCAGTCGCAGCCGCCATAGAAGCCACAATGGTGGTATCACTAATCGGTGACGCGTGGTCACCAAAAATGGCCCCGGATAACACCGCGGCAAGAAATGGAGCCGAGGGAAACCCCAATGCCACAGCAATGGGCAGGGCAATAGGGATCATAATGGCGAACGTACCCCAACTGGACCCGATAGCAAACGCTATGGCAGCCGAAATCAAAAACAGCAGGGGCAATAGCAACGCGGGCGGCGTACCCCCCCCGATCACACTGGCCAGGTACTGCCCGCCCTGCAAGGCCGAAGCTATAGTGCCAAGTGCCATGGATAACAGCAAAATAACCGCTACGGGCACCAGGCCACCTGCGCCTTTAAA
>JBALVO010000182.1:0-5619 GCA_036961445.1 Halioglobus sp. | reverse complement strand
CGTACAACAGTCTATTGACTACCAAAACACGACAAGGACGACCCCGTGCATCGAACTATTGCATTGCTAACTGCGCTGCTCACCCTTTCCCCCCTGGCTGCAGCAGACTCTGCTACGGCACTATTTGCCGGCGGTTGTTTCTGGTGCATGGAATCCGCCTACCAGGAACAGAAAGGGGTTACGGATGTCGTATCCGGTTTTACCGGTGGTACGCTGAAGAACCCCAGCTATGCCGGCAACCACGCCGGGCATTTTGAAGCGATCAAGGTCAGTTACGACCCGGCAATCATCAGCTACCAGCAGTTACTCGACCTGTACTGGATGAACGTCGATCCGTTCGACAATCACGGTCAATTCTGTGACAAGGGTCCAAGCTATCGCAGTGCCATCTTTCCGGGCAACCCGGAAGAAAAGCAGTTGGCACAGCAATCAAAAGACGTTGTAGCCAAGCGTTTTCCTGACGCTACCGTATACACGGAAATCAGAGATGCAAACGCGTTCTGGCCGGTCGAGGAAGGTCATCAGGACTACTACCTAAAAAATCCAGTGCGTTACAAATACTATCGGTGGAATTGTGGCCGTGACCAGCGTCTGGAAGCGATTTGGGACGAGTCAGGCAGTCACTAGCCGACCAATATCCTGGTTATGCAGCGTAGCAACAGCAACCGTAAACAATGGTTGCGTATTACCCGGTAAATCAGAGCTAAACGCGGGTAAAATCTTAAGCTTCATGTTTAGTCTCGCCTTTGGTACGGTTCTAACCAGGGTGGTGGAGCCTGCGCTGCTCCCTGCTTTGTAGACAGGGGTACGCGACTGAGTTCGTCGCAACCACTTGCGATGACCCGCCATCTCGCACCTGACTGGCCTGTTCAAGACTATTACAGGAGATCGCCGCAATGAGTAAACAGACTTATAGAATCGAGCGCGACAGTATGGGCGAACTTAAGGTGCCCGAGTCAGCATTGTGGGGCGCTCAGACCCAACGTGCGGTAAACAACTTTCCAATTAGCGGCCTGACCATGCCGCGTGGGTTTATCCGTGCGCTGGGCCTTATAAAATATGCCGCAGCCAGAGCCAATGGCGAACTTGGCCTGATGGCCAGCGGTATCGCCACTGCAATTCAAACGGCGGCATTACAGGTTGCCGAGGGACTGCACGATGCACATTTTCCTGTGGACGTTTTCCAGACCGGCTCAGGCACCAGCTCTAACATGAACGCCAACGAGGTGATCTCCAGGCTGGCAACTGCCACCAATGGCACAGAGATTCACCCCAACGATCACGTCAACATGGGACAAAGCAGCAACGATGTAATCCCAACGGCTGTGCATGTCAGCGCTGCTCTCATGCTTGGCGAGAACCTGCTACCGGAACTGCGACACCTGTTGAGCACTATTACCAAGAAAGCAGAAGAAACATCCGACGTGGTCAAAACCGGGCGCACACATTTGATGGACGCAATGCCACTTACCCTGGCCCAGGAGCTCAGTGGCTGGGCCAGCCAGGTGCAGCATGCTATCGCGCGCATTGACGCCTCCATGCCACGACTGCTAAACCTGGCGCAGGGTGGCACTGCAGTGGGCACAGGTATAAATGCACACCCGCAATTCGGCGCTAAAGTCGCCGCTATTCTTGATGAACATGGCGCTTTAGGATTCAAGGCGGCAGACAACTATTTCGAAGCCCTGGCAACCCAGGACGCAGCTGTCGAAATGTCTGGCCAGTTGCGCACCCTGGCAGTGTCGCTAATTAAAATTTCGAACGACTTACGCTGGATGAACAGCGGGCCATTGGGCGGACTCGCAGAGATCACTCTACCGACACTGCAACCAGGTAGTTCGATAATGCCAGGAAAAGTAAACCCCGTTATACCTGAGGCCGTGGCTATGGCGTGTGCCCAGGTTATGGGTAATGACGCGACTATCGCCATCGCCGGCCAGGCCGGAAACTTCCAGCTGAACGTGATGCTGCCAGTGGTGGCTTACAACCTGCTACAAAGTATTGAAATCCTCGCCAATAGCGCTCGAGCCCTGGCCGATAACGCCATTGCTGGTTTTACTGTCAATACCGGTAATCTACAGCACGCCCTGTCTCGCAACCCGATACTGGTTACCGCCCTGAACGCAGTGATCGGCTATGACAAGGGTGCTGAGATTGCCAAGAAGGCCTATGCGCAGGGAAGACCAGTCCGTGAGATTGCCAGGGAAGAAACCGATCTTACTGATGACGAGCTGGATCGCTTGCTGGATCCGACCGAACTTACCAGGGGTGGCATCAGGACCTGAATGCTACCTTGTAGATTGGCGACCCAGGGCATGATCACCCATGCTGCACGCCCCGCCTCCGCGACAATCCAGGACTAACTAAAAACTACCAAAACTCAAAGCTACTGCTAGACTCCATGTACAGTTTGAACACATTACCTTGCGACGAGGTGTAGTTATGAATTGTCTCTCACGGCGCATTGTGCGCATTTTTTTAACTTTAATTGCTTCACTGGCCGTCTCAACATCTGCTATTCCCGGCATAGCCGACGAGACTTGCCAGTCGCCTTATATGGCCAAAATCACCGGCCAGGAAGATTTCGTCTACATCTGGACATTAGGGGTCGAAGGACTCGGCGATGGCCAGGACAAACTGGTCACGGTGGCAGTGAACCCGAAATCCGAAGACTATGGCAAGGTGGTGCAATCCCTTTCGGTGGGCGGCCGCAATGAAGCACACCATTCAGGCTTAACTGATGACCGCAAATACCTCTGGGCCGGCGGACTCGATACCAACAAGATATTTATTTTCGATGTCAGTACTGATCCCGCGAAACCCACGCTGCACAAGGTTATCACTGACTTTGTAGCCAGCACCGGTGGCGTGGTAGGCCCACACACCAGCTATGCCCTACCCGGCCGTATGATGATTACGGGTCTTTCCAACAACAAAGATCACGGCGGCCGCACTGCAATGGTCGAATACACCAACGAAGGCGAATTCATCACCACGCACTGGATGCCCACCGATGAACAACTCAATGGTGCAACCAAGACCGGACAGTTTGCCGATGGCTACGGTTATGACGTTCGCGCCTTGCCCAGACGCAATGTTCTGGTGTCCTCGTCCTTTACCGGCTGGAATAACTACATGAGGGATCTGGGAAGCCTGATGGCTGATGCCGAGGCCATGAAACGGACTGGCAACACTGTCGTCATCTGGGACCTGCATACCCGCAAGCCAAAGCAGGTACTGGATGTACCTGGTGCGCCACTGGAAGTTCGTTGCGCCTGGCGTCCTGAGCACAACTGGTGCCTGACCACCGCCGCACTCACTTCCCAGATCTGGATGATTCATGAAGACCCGCAGGGACAGTGGCGCTCTACGGCAGTCGCGGAGATTGGCGATCCGGCAAAACTGCCCTTTCCGGTCGATATCTCCATTATGGCGGACGATTCCGCACTCTGGGTCAATACCTTCATGGACGGCATGACCCGCCTGTTTGACCTCAGTGACCCAATGCACCCCAAGCAGATATATGAGAAGAAAATTGGTGCCCAGGTAAACATGGTATCCCAGAGCTGGGATGGCAAGCGCGCCTATTACACCTCTTCCCTGCTCGCCAATTGGGACAAGAAGGGTGCGGACAACGAGCAGTACTTCAAAGCCTATCACTGGAATGGCAAGGAGCTGGTCGAGCAATTCGCTATCGATTTCACTGCCAGCAAGCTTGGACGGCCTCACCAGATGCGATTTGGCGCCTACTCCCTGTATTCGGCAGCCGCAATGTAATTGCGCTATGCCGGGTCAGGTTCTATTGACATTGGTAGTGCTGTTGCTCTGTAGCAACATGCCACTGTTTGCCGCTTCCTCTACTGAGCCTCTGGCACCCGGGTACAGCAATCTGGGCTATTCCCTGCCTGTCCCGGGTGATTACCAGCTGCCACCTGTGTTCACGGCTGCCGATGGCGAAGTGGTAAACAGTGACGGTAGTACCCTGCGCCTGCACGAGTTGTTTGGCGAGCGTTATGTGCTGCTCAGTTTTATGTACAGTAGTTGCAGCGACGTCAACGGTTGCCCACTGACTGCCTATGTCTTCTACCAATTAAAACGCGCCATGGCGGATGATCCGGTACTGGCCAAAAATCTACGTCTGGTCAGCCTCAGTTTCGATCCACTACATGACACTCCCGAAATGATGAAACTGTATGCCAATAATTTCGGCGACAGCGGCCCGGATGGGCAGTGGCAATTTGCCACCACGGACTCAGAGCAGCAGCTCACCCCTATTCTCCAGGCCTACTCCCAAGGTGTGCAACGCAAACTGGCTATCGATAGCACTGCGGGTACCGACTTTTTCCACGTACTGCGGGTATTTCTTATCGACCCGCAACGACAGGTGCGCAACATTTACAGCGTCAGTTTTTTGCATACGGACCTGATTTTAGCGGACTTGAAAACATTGTTACTGGAAGAGCAAAATGCCACCCCGCCGCCACTAAAACAGGAGGCCGCAACCGCCGCAGAGTTGGTCGGCCCTGGCGATCGCAAGGACGGCTATGCAACAACAGACTATCGAACCCGCTCCCTCGCCCTGCAAAACCGCCGGGGCCAAGCCACCGATCTGATCTCGTTCGCTCGCAACCCCCCGCAGGGCTTGCCCGAACTTACCATGCCACCGGGCCTGGTCTTGTCCCGCGAAAATATCGCGCTGGGGCGCAAGTTATTTTTCGACCGCCGCCTGTCGCTTAATGACACCATTTCCTGTGCCATGTGCCACGTACCGGAGCAGGGCTTTGCCAACAATGAACTGGCGACGGCCGTCGGCATTGAGGGACGCAGCGTGCGCCGCAATGCACCCACGCTGTATAACGTGGGCTTCGCAACACGCCTGTTTCACGATGGCCGTGAGGATCAGCTGGCGCAGCAGGTCTGGGCGCCGTTACTGGCCAAAAATGAAATGGGTAATCCGTCCATCGGTCATGTCATCAACAAACTAAAAAAACTGCCTGACTACCAAAACAGATTCGAAAATGCCTTTGCCGGGGAGAGCCCAGGCATGCAAAATATCGGCAATGCACTGGCAGCGTATCAGCTTACGCTTAACGCAGCGGACTCCCCGTTTGATCACTGGCATTTTGGTAAAGACGAATCAGCGGTAGCACCTCAGGTGAAACGGGGCTTCGAGCTGTTTAGTGGTAAGGCCGGCTGTTCAAATTGCCACCTGCTCGATACTACCCACGCGCTGTTCAGCGACTACCTCATGCACAACACGGGCATCGGCTATGCATCATCTGCAGTGAACAATCAGGCCACACAAAAAGTGCAGTTGGCGCCCGGGGTATTTGTGGAAGTAGACACAGCGCTGATCAAGAAAGTCGGGGAGCCGACTATGGCGGATGTCGGCTTATATGAGATCACCGAAAATCCAGCAGATCGCTGGAAGTTCAAAACGCCAACCCTGCGCAACGTGGCGCTCAGCGCGCCCTACATGCATGACGGCTCCGTGCCAACCTTGCGCGAGGTCGTTGAATTTTACAACCGCGGTGGTATCAAAAACGAATTGCTTGATCCTCTGCTACAACCACTGGGTCTCAACGCAGCGGAAATCGAAGCGCTGGTGGCCTTCCTGCA
>JBALVO010000181.1:0-5635 GCA_036961445.1 Halioglobus sp. | reverse complement strand
CTGGTATCACAGCAAATAACCCTGTTCCATGACACCGTGTTCAATAATATTGCCTATGGCTCCATGGTCGATGCGAGTGAGGAACAGGTGCTGGCGGCGGCGGAGTCAGCGCACGCCCGGGATTTTATTGAGGACCTGCCTGCGGGTTTCCAAACACTACTGGGTGATGACGGAGCGGGACTCAGTGGTGGTCAGCGCCAGCGTATTGCTATATCGCGCGCCATACTCAAGGACGCGCCGGTACTCATCCTGGATGAGGCCACTTCGGCTTTGGACAACGAGTCCGAATACCATATTCAACGCGCCCTGGACACTATCATGGTCGATCGCACTACCATCGTGATTGCCCATCGCCTGTCGACTGTGGAGCGGGCGGATATCATTGTGGTAATGGATGCCGGGCGTATAGTCGCCACCGGCTGTCATGCTGACCTATTGGCTCAGGGTGGCCTTTACTCACAGTTATACAACCAGGAATTTACGGCTTAATGAGCGCACTGCAAGGTGCCGTGGTTGCGGCCTGGTATCGCGGCTCGCCCTGGTTGTGGTTGCTGCGCCCCCTGGAGTTATTGTTTCGCGCAGTGGTCGCAGTGCGCCGCCAGTGTTATCGCTGGGGATTGTTGCGCAGTTACCGTCCGGATAAGCCGGTAGTGGTGGTTGGCAATATTACGGTAGGCGGCACGGGCAAGACACCCATCGTCATCGCACTGGTGGACGCTCTGCAGGCGCGAGGTATCCGCGCCGGAGTGGTTAGTCGCGGTTATGGTGCTACCGCAGGTAAGTTCCCCCACTGTGTGACAGCCAGCAGCAAGACAGCTGACTGTGGCGACGAACCCTTATTGATTTACCAGCGCACACAGTGCCCCTGTGTGGTTGCACCCTCGCGCACAGCTGCCGTGCGCGCACTGCTGGCAGGTTTTCAGGTGGATGTGGTGCTCAGTGACGACGGCTTGCAACATTATGCCCTGGCCCGCGATATGGAGATCGCAGTGCTTGATGCACACGCTGGCATTGGCAACGGTTTTTGCCTGCCCGCCGGTCCGCTGCGGGAACCGGTAAGTCGCCTGCGCTCGGTAGATGCCGTTCTGTATCGTGGCAGTGATGATCTGGCGAACGGAGTATGCTACGAACAAGACTGCCTTGTTAACCTGGTCACGGGAGAGCGGCGGCCGGTCTCCGTTAGCGCCATCGGTAAAACGGTGCACGCGGTGGCTGGCATTGGGCAGCCTGCCCAGTTTTTTGCATCGCTGTATCACCTTGGCTTTAGCCTTGATCAGCATACTTTCGCCGATCATTATGTTTATGGCCCCGCAGATTTTGATCAATGGCAGGACAAGCCGCTTATCATGACAGAGAAAGACGCGGTAAAATGCGCACACCTGGTCAATGACAATGCCTGGTATCTTAAGATCAATGCGCGCCTGCCAATTGCCCTACCAGATGCGATCGTCGCACTGGTCAGGGCGGCGTAGCGCCACTACCAGACCAACACGGAGTATCCATGTCTTTCTCAGTCGTCATTCCAGCCCGTTACGGATCAACCCGTCTGCCCGGTAAACCCCTGCTGGATATTGCCGGAAAAACCATGGTGCAGCGGGTCTGGGAACAAGCGTGCCGCAGCAGTGCAGAGCAGGTTGTGATTGCCACTGACGATGTACGTATTTTTGATGTCGCTACAGCCTTCGGCGCTGAAGTGTGTATGACCGCAACAGACCACCCTTCAGGTACCGACCGTTTGCAACAGGTAGCTAGCGATATGGCTTGGCCGGAGCAACATATTGTGGTGAATGTGCAGGGTGACGAGCCCTTAATTCCACCTGCCGTGATTGATCAGGTCGCAAACAATCTGGCTGCGCATACAGACGCGGGTATGGCGACGCTAAGCGAAGCGGTTACAGAGTTGGAAGAACTTATGAACCCCAACGCAGTGAAAGTCGTGACAGATGCCCGGGGCATGGCGCTGTATTTTAGTCGCGCACCGATTCCGTGGCCGCGCGATGCATTCATGAACAGCCCGCAGACCATGCCGCAGTCTGGCCACTGGTACCGGCATATTGGTATCTACGCGTACCGCACGGCTTTCCTGCATCAATATGTCACCTGGCAGCCGGCCCCGCTGGAGCAATTGGAAAGCCTGGAACAACTACGGGCCTTGTATAACGGCACTTTAATTCATGTTGCCGAGGCACTGCAGGCAGTTCCCGGCGGTGTTGATACGCAAGATGATTTGCAGGCCGTACGCATGCTGGTGGGGCAGGGGTAATCGCCATGAGCCAGCCGCAAAATATCCGCGTGCTATTCGTGTGCCTGGGCAATATATGCAGGTCGCCCACGGCGCATGGCGTGTTTGCGAGCCTGCTGCAGCAGCATGGCCTGTCTCAGACAGTAACAGTAGATTCGTGCGGTACCGGTGATTGGCATGTGGGCCAGGCTCCGGATCGACGTGCTACGCAGGAGGCCAGCAAGCGCGGCTTCGATCTTGCAGGCTTGCGCGCCAGACAGGTAGAGGCTGCAGATTTTCAGCGTTTTGATTATATAGTGGCAATGGATAAGCTGAACCTTGCTGATTTACAGGACATGCAGCCTGCGGAATATACCGGCTACCTGGGTCTGTTTTTGCCCTTTGCGCCGGAGCTCATCATCGAGGAAGTGCCAGACCCCTATTATGGCGATGGCGACGGCTTCTCCCATGTGCTGGATCTGGTGGAGTCCGCCAGCGCGGGTTTATTGGACAGCATTTGTTGTGACCGAGAGGGCCTCGATGCAAGTTCTGCGCGATGAACCGCTACAGCCATATAATACGCTCGCCCTGCAGGCGCGCGCTGCGGCATTAGTGAATGTCACCAGTGATAAAGAATTGCTGGAGGCTTTTGCCTGGGCAAAAAAACATGAGATGTCTGTGGTGCCGCTGGGCGAGGGTAGTAATGTTGTCATAGCCCGCGACCTCAACGCGCTGGTGATCTGCCAGAAAACTCGAGGCATTGAAGTGCTCCGAAGTAATAAGGACGAGGTTGTTGTACGCGTGGCGGCTGGAGAAAACTGGCATGAGCTGGTGCAGTGGTCTCTGCAGCAAGGCCTGTACGGATTGGAGAACCTGGCGTTGATCCCCGGTACCGTCGGCGCTGCCCCTATTCAGAATATTGGTGCCTATGGCGTGGAGTTACAATCGAGCCTGCTGTGCGTTCATGCGCGTGCTGTTAATAACGGTGAAGCGATGACCTTGTCCAATGCAGAATGCGAATTTGGTTATCGTGATAGTGTATTCAAGCACGCCATGAAAGATAAGCTGTTCATAACTGCGGTAGAGCTGCAGTTATCGCGAGTCCCGCAATTGCAGATAGGCTATCCTGCCCTGGCCAAATTTTTAGCACACGCTGGCATTGTTGCATGTACACCCCATGATGTGTTTTCTGCCGTCACCAGTATTCGCCGCAGTAAATTGCCTGACCCGGCTGTTGAGCCGAATGCCGGCAGTTTCTTTAAAAACCCGCTGGTGCCAGCAGATAAAGCGCAGCAGTTAGTGGAGAAGTTCCCCGAGCTTCCGGGCTACCCCCAGACAGATGGCACAGTAAAGCTTCCCGCGGCCTGGATGATCGATCATTGTGGATGGAAAGGGTTTCGTGAGGCTGACATTGGCGTTCACCCTGAACATGCGCTGGTTATCGTCAACTATGGCAACGACAACGGTGAGCAGTTGCTGTCTCTGGCCAGCGAGATAGCCGCAACAGTGGCAGAGACTTTTGGGCTGCAGTTGCTGATTGAACCCAGGGTTTACGGATAACACACGTGTCTGAATTTGATCACAAGGCTTTTGTTAAAGCGCTCACTACCCGGCCCGGCGTCTACCAGATGTATGGCGCGGAGGGAAAGTTACTCTATGTAGGCAAAGCCAGAAACTTGAAGAACAGGGTGGGGAGTTATTTTCGTGCCAGCGGCCTGACGGAAAAAACCATGGCGCTGGTGGCCCGTATTGAGGATATTCAGGTAACGGTCACCTCCACTGAGGTGGATGCTTTATTGCTGGAACACAACCTGATCAAGACCCAGCTTCCGCCTTACAATATTTTGTTACGGGATGATAAGTCCTACCCCTACATCTTTATGTCCAGCAAGGACAAGTTTCCGCGCTTGAGTTTGCACCGTGGAGCCAAGCGTAAAAAGGGAGAGTACTTCGGCCCTTATCCCAGCGCCACTGCAGCGAGGGAATCACTGCATTTCCTGCAGAAAGTTTTCAAGGTGCGCCAGTGTGAAGACAGCTATTTCAATAATCGCTCCAGGCCCTGCCTGCAACATCAGATCGATCGCTGTACTGCTCCCTGTGTCGATTTGGTGACAGCAGAAGAATATGGCGAGCAGGTAGAGAACACCAGTCTGTTTTTACGCGGCAAGTCACAACAACTGATGGTGCGGTTGGCTGACGATATGGAATCCGCGGCGGCGGAGTTGGCGTTTGAAAAAGCTGCAGTCTATCGCGACCAGTTGAGTCAATTGCAGCAGGTGCAGGCCAGCCAGGGTATAGAGGGCGTATCAGGTGATCTGGATATCCTGGCAGCGGCGACATCTGGCGGACGCGCCTGCGTGCAAGTGTTGTTTGTGCGCGGAGCGCGGGTGCTGGGCAGCAAGACCTATTATCCGCCACTCAAGTTGCAGGAGAACGCGGCGCAAGTGCTCGGTGCATTTATTCCCCAGTACTATTTTAGCGGGACCAGAGCGGTTCCGGCTGAGATAATTGTGAATGCAATGCCTGAAGATGCCGAGATCCTCGCGCAGGCGCTTTCGGTTGAGGCACAGCGGCAGGTCAAAGTACGCAGTCGCGTGCGCGAAGCAAGAGCCCGGTGGTTAAAGCTGGCGTTGCAAACCGCAGAGACAAATCTTGAATCACATTTGGCCGGCCGGCAAAGTATAGCGGCGCGCCTGCAGGCACTGCAGCAACTACTGGCACTGCCTGAACTGCCGGAGCGCATGGAATGTTTTGATATCAGCCATAGCTCGGGCGAGGCCACCGTTGCCTCCTGTGTCGTGTTTGATCAAAATGGTGCGCGCAAGTCCGATTATCGCAAGTTCAATATCGAGGGAATTACGCCCGGTGATGACTATGGCGCAATGCAGCAAGCTCTGGAGCGGCGTTACAAGCGACTAAAATCAGGGGAGGGCGCCTTCCCCGATATTCTGTTTATCGATGGTGGCAAAGGGCAGGTTACCCAGGCCATGACCGTGCTGCAGACGTTGCAAATAACTGGCGTTGAAGTTATCGGTGTAGCCAAGGGTGCGACCCGTAAAGCCGGTTTCGAAACGCTGGTCAAAGGGGACAGCGGGGAAGAACGACAGTTGCGCGGTGATGACCCCGCGTTGCATTTGATCCAGCAGATCCGGGACGAGGCACACCGATTTGCAATTACCGGTCACAGGGCCAGGCGCGATAAGGCGCGCCAGCGGTCCACGCTGGAAGATATTCCCGGGGTAGGTGCCAAGCGGCGGCGTGAACTGTTACGCCATTTTGGCAGTGCGCTCGGTGTGGAGAATGCCAACCTTGAGGAGTTGCAGAAAATTTCCGGGATTAGTGCCACAATGGCACAACAAATATATGATCACTTACACAATATCGCCGACCTGGGCGAAAGGACTTAAGCCACTT
>JBALVO010000009.1:27846-59324 GCA_036961445.1 Halioglobus sp. | reverse complement strand
CATCGGCTTGATGAGCAAAAGCAAATAATTTGAATCACGCCAAATGGATTGAATCGTTGTTCGACGTTCGTCGTTTCGAATCGTTCCAGACCTTGCAATTACATTTCGACCAATGGAACATATGCTTTAAACTACCTGTCTTTGGGATTACGACATGCTTTTTTGCACCAGATTTTCATTGGCTATGATGGCCGTTGCCGTGACCGTCTTTCTGGCGTCAGCCCAATCTTCCAGCACCGGCACCGACGCTGACAGTGTCCACGACACCGTCCCCCAGTTTACGATTTCCACTGTAGCAGGCATCGGAAAGCGAGGTATGAGTGGCGATGGTGGTCCTGCCATGGAAGCCGAGCTCGGCGGACCTGCGGAAAAGGCCCAAACCTCAAATCCGGACATCATCGCCTTCGGTCCGAATGGAAACTTGTTTATTCCGGATCATCTCAACGCCGTTGTAAGAAAGCTGACTCGGGCGGAGAAGTAAGATTTGACCTCAAAGCCCTTGCTTGGGGAAACTGTAAGCTGACACGCCCACCAAGATTCGAACCTGGGACCCAAGGCTTAGAAGGCCTTGATGGTTGAGCAGCTGGGAGAAATTCTCGCTCAGTTCAGCAAAGCATGAAAAGCTGACACAAGATCCCTCATTTCTTTCCCATAGCCTGTTTGTTTTCTCTATACTCCATTCTTCATATTTTTACGCATCATGGCGTAGCCAATCAGCAAAGGAGATAACCAATGGATCTTGCAAATAGTTCGGCAATTGTTACTGGAGCGGGTTCCGGCCTGGGGGAAGCGTGTGCACGCCGCCTGGCCACCCTGGGCGCGACCTGTATCGTTGTAGATCTCAATGAAGAGAAGGGCCAGGCAGTGGCCAACGATATTGGCGGCCTGTTTATAAAGGCAGATGTATCCAATACTGAGCAAGTACAAGCAGCTGTAGACGCCGCAGTTAACATCGCGCCCCTGCGCTGCCTGGTGAATGGCGCGGGCATCGGCAGTGCTGGCCGCACCGTGGATCGATCAGGCAATCCCTTTGATTTGGCATCCTTTGAGATGGTGCTGCGCGTTAACCTGATAGGAACATTTAACTGTATTCGTCTCGCCGCCGCTGCAATGACACAGCAAGAGCCCCTGGACGATCAGGGCCAACGGGGAGCGATTGTCAACATGGCATCGGTCGCCGCATTTGACGGCCAGATCGGACAGTGCGCTTACTCGGCCTCCAAAGGTGGTGTTGTGGGTATGACCTTACCCATCGCGCGCGATCTATCGGCCTCGGGTATTCGCGTCAACACCATAGCGCCGGGTCTGTTTAATACGCCTATCTACGGCGAGGGCGAAGCCTCAGAGGCGTTTAAAGCGCACCTGGGAAGCAGCGTATTGTTTCCCAAGCGCCTTGGTTATGCAGATGAACTGGCATCAATGGTTGCAGAGCTGATCACCAATGACTACATGAACGGTGAAGTCGTTCGTGCTGACGGTGGTATCCGCATGCCACCAAAGTGAGCCAGATTAACTAACCAGGTACCGCCTTCGGGCGGTTGACACCTCGCTTTATTTGAGTCGCACTTATGCCGAGACTGGCAGCGTTACCGGGCCCTGAAAACTGCGCAAATTCTCACCGAACCAGAAAAATGTCCGTGTCGGCGTGGGCAGCGACACAACCCAGGGTTGCGTCAAATCCAGCTGTCTCAATATCGCCCCCTCCGGGAGAAGCAGCGCAGCGTCTGCATCCGCAGCTCCAACGACCTCCACAAAGTCGCCCTCTGGTAATGACATAACCACCACCGAGCGCCCAGCTTCAAAACCAATGACATGCGCCTTGTTGACGGATATTTCGATCGCGCCGCCGGGCTGCGTCGGAGGAATTACCTCTTGAGGTATGGCCACATTAATATAGTGGCGCCCGTTGATGACACGTTCCAGAACCGGCTCATCAGGCGTGCCCGGCGAGTAACAAAACGCCGCTCGGTCCATGGGGGCGCGTGCAATGCCCACCTTAACCAGGGTCTCATCAAGCTCCAGCGTCTCAAAGTCTGCCAATTGCACCGGTGAGGAGGACATCCAGACCCGACCTGTGGTGGTGTCTCTCACCTCCATAAACCAATCTCTGCCGCCTCCGACGTTGAAACCCCCGGCCGGCAGGCATTCGTTGATAAGGTCTTCAAGTGATCCAGTTTTTGAGTCCATCGTCACGCCTCCTTAGCGACAAAAAAATTGTCGATCCAATATTGTCATAGATTATGCCAGTATATAAATGTCCCGTAAACAGGCGTACCCAGAATACCCACCCCGGGCAGCGTTGACAGCAGTTAAAAAATCGGAGAGTTGCTGGAAAACAGCTGGCAGGTGCGCAAAAAGGCTAAAACAATCGATATGTTATACAGGATTAAACCAACAACAAGGTCAGCATCTCCACAACGACATCTACACTGTGCTTTTTGCTTAAGCCCTGGTGCTCAGGTCACTGGTGTTTGTAGAATCCACGATTTTTTATAGGCGTAGCGTCTATACAGCGTTATTCTGCAGCGCTTGACTACCAGGGAGCCGGTGTTTTTGCCGACGGGAAAGCGACTGAATATGACCCAAGTATTGAAATCTCATAAGCTGCATGGCGTTTGCTACGACATCCGCGGCCCCGTCCTGGAGCATGCCAATTGGCTGGAGAATGAAGGCCATAAGGTCATCAAACTGAATATTGGCAATCCGGGGGCCTTTGGCTTCGACGCGCCGGATGAGATCATTCACGATGTGATACACAATCTTCGTGATGCGCAGGGCTATTGTGACTCCAAGGGTCTGTTTGCCGCACGCAAAGCGATCATGCAGCGCTACCAGATCGACGGCGTTAGCGATATTGATGTCGGTGACATCACCCTGGGCAACGGCGTAAGCGAACTTATCGTGATGTCCATGCAGGCACTACTCAACACTGGCGATGAAGTGCTTATACCCTCCCCGGATTACCCATTGTGGACTGCCGCGACCTCACTAAGCGGCGGCACACCCGTACATTACCTCTGCAACGAAGAAGATGACTGGCAGCCGGATCTTGACGATATCCGCAGCAAGATTACCGCCAACACTCGCGGCATCGTGGTTATCAACCCCAACAATCCCACTGGAGCTGTTTACAGCAAAGACACCCTCAAACACATTGTTGCCCTGGCCCAGAAGCACAATCTGGTCATCTTTGCCGACGAGATATATGACCGTATTCTGTACGACGAGGCGCAGCACACCCCACTGGCCACTCTGGCCAAAGACGTGTTGTGCGTTACTTTTAACGGTCTGTCCAAGACCTATAGGCTGGCAGGTTTCCGCGCCGGCTGGATGCTACTCAGTGGCGCCAGGGAACAGGCAAAAAGCTATATAGAAGGACTGGAAATGCTCGCCTCCATGCGCCTGTGTGCCAATGTGCCAGCGATGCTGGCCGTGCAGACCGCACTGGGGGGTTACCAGAGTATCAACGACCTGATACTGCCAGGCGGGAGGCTAAAAGAGCAGCGTGATCTGGCTTATGACTTGATTACTGCCATTCCCGGTGTCAGTTGCGTCAAGCCAAAATCGGCGATGTATCTGTTCCCCAAACTGGATCCGAACATCTACCCGATTGCTGACGATGAACAAATGGTTCTAAATCTGCTGAAAGAGGAGCACATGCTGCTGGTACAGGGCACCGCGTTTAACTGGCATGACAAACAACATTTTAGAATGGTCTTTCTTCCCGACAAGGATCACCTGGTGGAAGCGATAGGCCGGTTTAGCCAGTTTTTGGCGCGCATGCGCGCCTAAAGACCTAAAGCTCTTCGTGGGCAATCAGCCGTGAGTCACGCAGAGCCGCCGCGCGGTGCAAGGAAATGGCCTGGTACTCCGGTGACGACACCATCTCCAGAAACGCACGCGCGCTCGGATATCGCACCAATACAGCCAGGTTCCAGTCCTTATCCTGTGGACCTATCAGCATCGCCGCCGGGCGCCCCTGCCAGACTTGCTCACCCCCGGCGGCAGCTATTAACGGCGTAACAGCCGCGCCGTAGCGCATAAATGCCTCAACACCGCTGCACGCTTCCATACTGTGCTCTGCCGGGTAATGCGCGCGCTCACTGAAATTAAGTAGATTTAACATAACCACGGATTTCCCCTCGGGAAATTCCGCGACAAAACCTTCGACCAACGCCTGATCGGCCTCGATATAATACATAAACAATATTCCCCTGTTAGATGTGCCGTTTTCATCCGGTTAGTTCAGCGTCAGAGTATTCTCCGCGATCCTGGAATGCCAAGCAATTATAAACCTGTCGCCAACGGGATCACACACGCCTGTTTTTTCAATAACGTGAAAAAAAATACTCTTGTATACTCGCAGCACTCTATAGCGATTCAAGGTAAGGATATGTCCGACATACATAGTGGCAGCGATAAGGACGGCGAGATAGCAGAGCTCAAGGAGCGGTTCCAGCATTTTATCAACGATGAAGTCATTCCGCTTGAGTCTACCCTGCAAGCAGGTGATGACACTGCGGACCAGGCGCTGACCTCATTGAAATCCCGGGCCAAAAAACTTGGCTTGTGGGCGCTGGGCCACCCGGCAGAAATCGGCGGTGGCGGACTGCCGTTTATGAGCTTTGTGCAGATGAATGAGGTGATTGGCCGTTCCTATTACGGCCAGCATGCCGTGGGTTCCATCTCCATGCAGGATTCAATCATGTTGTATCGCTATGGTTCTGAGGCGCAAAAGGAGTCCTGGTTAAAACCGTTGGTCGACGGTGATATTTACCCCTCAGTGGGACTGACAGAACCCGAGGTAGCAGGCTCAGATCCCACTCTCATGCAAACTACAGCGGTGCTGGACGGTGACGAGTGGGTCATCAATGGCCACAAGTGGTTCACCTCCGGCGCTAATGTCGCCGCGTTTACCAGTGTCTTTTGTGAAACCGAACCCGAGCAACAAAAACACGCTAAATTTTCTTCCATTATTGTCCCCACCAATACACCGGGCTACGACATCAAGCGCGTTGTTCCAACCATGGGCAGCACGCTGGGGGGACACTGCGAGGTGCTGCTAAAGAATGTTCGGGTACCCAGAGAAAACCTGCTGGGCGAGCGCGGCCAGGGCTTTGTGATCGCCCAAAAGCGTCTGGGGCCAGGGCGAATATTTCACTGCATGCGCTGGCTGGGGCAGGCACAGAGAGCTTTTGAACTGATGTGCGAGTACGCCAATGTGCGTTACGCCCATGGCTCGGTACTGGCTGAGAAAGGTGAGATCCAGCGCTACGTGGCTGAGTCTGCGGCGGAAATACAGGCGGCACGACTAATGACCCTGGATGCAGCGAGATTGATGGATCAGGGCGATGAAGCCCGTGTGCAAATATCACTGATCAAGTTTTGGGGGGCGCGCATGCTACATAACGTGATTGATCGCGCCATTCAGGTACACGGCGCTCTGGGAGTCACCAGTGATACACCGTTGGAGCATATGTACCGCGAGGCGCGCTTTGCCCGTATCTACGATGGTCCAGATGAAGTACACCGTATGGTGGTCGCAAGGCGACTGCTCAAGGATCCTGTAGGCAATGCACCCTGGCAATAGCGCGCCGAATCCGTCGCTGTGACTACGGCTAACGATTCAAGCGCCAATCAGGCGCTGCGCGCACCCAAGGCCGGGGGAATTGTCGCTTAGCCGCGCGCAGGCATACCGTGCACCATGGTCAAGAATTCCAGTTTAGTGCCCGCACGGCGATGCTCCGACAATGCCTGGTAGTCCGGGTCGGCATACCAGTCGTTGGCGCTTTGCTCCGAGGGAAAACTGAAGATAATCATACGGTTTTCACGGGGTGCCTCGCCTTCCAGGGTAATAGGGTTGTCATCAAATGTGAGAAAACTACCGCCGTACTTTTTCAGTAATCCAAAGAAGCCCTTTTCATAGGTTCGATATTTATCGACGTCAGTTACTGCAAGATTAACCACCAGGTATACCGGTATATCGCTCATATCCATTCCCTCTGTATAAGTTTATTTTTTAGCGGCCAAAGCGCCCAAATTTATTTTAACGAATCCATCCATCCGGCAACCGCCTGCCCAATTTCCACGGGTGAATCCTCCTGAATAAAATGCGTGCCCTTTACTGTTACTTCAGTCTGGTTGGGCCAGGTGCGGCAAAAATCCCTGGCCTTGCCGGTCAAGATGGAGCCGGGGTCAGCATTGATGAATAACTTGGGCAGTGATGCATTGCCCGCCATCCACTGGCCATAACTGGAGACCAGGTCCACCATCTCGGCAGGCTCACCACTAATAGGTATCTGGCGCGGCCAGCTGAGGGTTGGCTGGCGATCATCCGGTGTGGAAAACGGTGCGCGATAGTGCTGCATCTCCTCCTCACCGAGTCCGCGCATTACCGAGCTGGGCAATACGGCTTCCACGAACATATTGCGCTGCAACACCAGATCTTCGCCTTTTTCTGACCGAAAGCCCTGGAAGATCCCGCGGGCACTCTCAGGCCAGTCATCCCAGTCAACCGGGCAGACGATACCCTCCATATAAGCAATACCGCGCAGCGCCTCCGGGTGCTGCTGGGCCCAATAAAATCCAAGACCACTGCCCCAGTCGTGAATGACCAGGGTAACGTTGGTAGCGGCGCCTATCGCCTGCAACAAACCATCCAGGTAATCATACGCGGTAAGAAAAGAATACCGATCAGGTCCTTCACTGGCCGGTAACTTGTCAGAATCACCTTGGCCAATGAGGTCCGGTGCGATGACCCGGCCCTTGCCCGTCAACTCGGGAATAACATTGCGCCACAGGTAGGAAGAGGTTGGATTACCATGCAACAGCACGATGGGATCCCCCTCACCCGCTTCCACATACGCAATTTTCTTACCATTTACATCCTGGAACTTCTTCTCAAAGGGCATTGCTGCAGAGATCATAAGCCTTACTCCATATTGACATTTATCGTTGCTACGCCACCATTGGCAGCGTATGCGCCTGCTTCAGGCGTCGCGTGCTATTGTTCCGGCCGGTACCAGATAGACGAGCTGTAGGCTCGCTCCTGAATAGTGTCGGGATTGTCACCGGCATGTTCCATCCCCAGTGCGATTGCGTCCAACAGGGAGTGCCGCGCGCTGGGAATTTGCAACACTCTGGTGTAATAAAACGCGGGCTGCCCAGAATCAAACTGTGGATCTTGCCATACGCTTGCCAAATGCCCGGCCCCTATGGCGTTGTCGACCTTACCGGTGGTGAGATCGACCGTATTACCCACCGCAGGCAGGCTGCCATCGGCGGCCAGCACACGCTCATCAGACCAGGCAACGTTGAACACTTGCTCCCGGGATTGACCTTGCGCATCCACCCAGCCTTTGACGATCTGAATCCGATCCAGATTGGCCCCTATGGGGTCTTTCGCCGCCAGCACCAGGAATGTCGGTGCCTGATCACTGCGCCCCAACTCACCGCCCATAGGTACACCGCGCGCGGTGGCGTGTGCATACAGGTCAGCCGCCGCCAAATCCTCTGCAGAGAAATCGGTACCACCATAAAACTGCACAGCTATGCGCGGTCCTGTAGTGGCATAGACTTCGCGTCGCTGCAACGCCTCTAAAATAGACTCTCGCGTGTTTTCACGGGCCCATATAGCAGCCATACCCGAGGCAGACATGGCCCAACCACTAGTACCGCGATTGTCTTCACCGAAATGTCTTTGCTTATTTCCGGGAATGGAATCCGTCGCCAGCTTGCCGTGAAAATTGCTTTCCTCGGCAGACGACAAAGAGGTATGCGCATCCGTGGAACCAATCACCCCGAAATTATACGGATTTACACCAAGTTGTTGCTCCAGTTCCAGGCCAAGCTTCAGTGCCGAACGGATAAAGTCGCCACGCTGAGGCTGGTACTCGGTAAATTTCCGCTGGATGTAAAATGGATAGTTTTCAAAATCGGCAAAGTCGTCCTCAGGCGATAGCGATGAATGCGTCTCTGAATCGCCCTTAATTTGGGTGATTTCTGCCACCCGCTCCCACTTCGCCCGCAATGCCGCGTAGTCGCTTGTCATGAGTTCACCGCGTAAACTCCGGTCTGAAAACATGTAGCCCTTGGAAATATTCGAGTTGTGCGGAATCGCCGTAAAGTTCGCCCCGGTAGCAGCACTGGTTTTCTCCAACCAGGCCCACAAGTCTTCAGGGTATGGGCTATCGTCCAGCCCGAAGGGGTCATATTGCTGCGCGGTGGCAGCATCGCTATCGCTCACTATGACCCGGTGTAAATTAGCCCCCCCCGGGATAGAACTCCATTCCCAACCCACCAGTGCGGTGAATACGCCCGGTTCGTTATAGGCATCGGCAGTATCGGTAATGATCCGCCAGGTATCAATTTCTACCTGTTTTGGCATAGGCAGCATACCCAGGTCACTATTTTCGATACTGGATCCTGCTGCGTCCTGCAAGGGGGTGAGGTCCGGATCGGGTAATACCGCAACAAACAGTGAGCGGGCATTACCGCTGTCTATGGCGTCATTGAGGACATATTCAGCCACCCATGATTTAACGGTAGCAATAATGCCCAAAGCAGAGTTGTCGGTGCCATTGCGATGAATATTACGAATTTGCCCGAGAAACTCGGCGTGGTCGGAAACCACGAGGAAATCCAGTGGCGTCTCGATTTGCACGCGCGCCTGGTGGTAAGGGTGTTCCACAGGCATACCCCGCGCATACCGATAGGCCGTATCCGGGCCGGCGAGCAGGTTATTGTTGGTATAGGCATCCGATGAATAGGTGGTATGCAGATGCGTATCTCCCCACAACAACTGTCTTTGCTCTGCATTTGCGGTGCAACTAAGCAATAAAAAAGTGACAATCAGTGATAGGCGCATCGTGTTCTCTCTATTTATGGGGCAACGCAGGCCTCAAGTAGTGCCCGATCAGGCGGCGCGAAGCAGTGTTTAGGCACTTAGTGTGCCATAATGTTTTGCAATTGGGCAACCTCATTGTCGTGCACTACGCAGGCAAGCCTGCTACAACAGGCGTGCCACGAAACCATAGACGTATCAAACAAGCTGCAATAAGATTACACCCCCGCTAAAACACGACTTTAACTAACCCGAGGCAAGAAACTACCATGAAAACGCGAATTACTGAACTGCTTGGCATACAGCACCCCATTATTCAAGGTGGCATGCATTTTGTCGGATTTGCTGAGCTCGCCGCCGCCGTATCCAATGCCGGTGGCCTGGGCATTATTACCGGCCTAACACAGGGTACGCCTGAAAAACTGGCCAACGAAATCGCCAGATGCCAGGAAATGACGGATAAGCCCATTGGCGTCAACATCACATTTTTGCCAACACTCACACCGCCTGACTACCCTGCCCTGTTCCAGACGATAATAGATGGCGGCGTAACGGTGGTGGAAACTGCCGGCAATAACCCGGCACAATATATGCCGATGTTAAAAGATGCGGGTATCAAGGTTATTCACAAATGTACCGCTGTGCGTCACGCCCTTAAAGCCCAGTCCATCGGTTGCGATGCGGTCTCAGTGGATGGCTTCGAATGTGGTGGCCACCCTGGCGAAGATGATATCCCCAACTTTATTTTGCTGCCACGGGCTGCCGACGAGCTGGAAATACCTTTTGTGGCCTCTGGTGGAATGGCGGATGCCCGCTCTTTGGTCGCGGCGCTTGCCATGGGAGCAGAAGGGATGAATATGGGAACACGTTTTATTGCCACGCAAGAAGCACCGGTACACGAAAACGTCAAGCAGGCCATTGTTGCCGCCAGCGAACTGGACACACGCCTGGTCATGCGTCCCCTGCGCAATACTGAGCGGGTAATGAACAACCCTGCGGTAGAACGTCTGCTGGCCAAAGAAAAGGCCCTGGGCGCCGATCTGAAATTCGAAGATATTATCGAGGAAGTGGCCGGCGTTTACCCCAAAATTATGATGAATGGCGAGATGGATGCGGGCGCCTGGTCCTGCGGTATGGTGGCCGGTCTGATCAATGACGTTCCGACAGTGCAGGAACTCATCGACGGAATAATGGCTGAAGCCGATGCCATTATTCATAAACGCCTGAGCGGGATGCGCTAGATGAGTACCAGGCTGTTTGACATCACCGGCAAGGTCGCCCTGGTAACGGGCGCCAGTCGGGGGATCGGCGAAGCAATTGCGAAACTACTCGCCGAACAAGGAGCCCATGTCATCGTCTCCAGTCGTAAAATCGACGGCTGCCAGCTCGTTGCTGACGCCATTAACCAGGCGGGCGGCAGCGCCGAAGCCCTGGCCTGTCATGTCGGTAGCATGGAGGACATCAGTGCAACCTTTAGCCACATCCGCGAACGCTATGGCAAACTGGACATCCTGATCAACAATGCTGCCACCAACCCCTATTTTGGAGACATCCTGGACACCGACCTGGCGGCCTACACCAAGACCGTGGACGTAAATATACGTGGTTACTTCTTCATGTCAGTTGAAGGCGGTCGCTTAATGCGCGAGAACGGCGGCGGTGCCATCGTAAATACTGCCTCGGTAAATGCGCTACAACCAGGGCCGCTCCAGGGTATCTATTCCATTACCAAAGCGGCAGTGGTCAATATGACCAAAGCCTTCGCCAAAGAATGCGGCCAACACGGCATTCGCGTGAACGCCCTGCTGCCGGGTATGACTAAAACTGCATTTGCAGGCGCTTTGTTTGCCGATGAAGCAATTTATGATGCCGCCATGCAAACCATTCCTATGAAGCGTCATGCGGAGCCCAGCGAAATGGCCGGCACCGTGCTTTATCTGGTATCAGAGGCGTCAAGCTATACCAACGGGGAATGTATTGTCGTGGACGGTGGGCTAACCCTGTAGGGAAACTGGTGCAATTTAATATTGAAATGGCATAACCCGCAATCCAATAAGGAACACATTATGCGCGCATGGATAGTCAGTGAATTTGGCAACCCCGCCGACGTACTGAAACTGGACGAGAATGCTGAGACATTTGAGCCCGGCCGCCACCAGGTAAAGATCAAGGTAGAAGTCGCGGGATTGGGCCTGCCAGACGTATTCATGTGCCAGAATAATTATCCCCTGGTTCCTCCCCTGCCCTTTACCCCATCGCAAGAAGCGGTGGGTGAGATCATCGCCGTTGGCGAGGATGTGGACGCAGCAGTACTGGGTACGCGCGTGCTGGGCCCCACACTATTCCAACGCCAGCGTGGTGGTCTGGCACAGGAATGCCTGATGATGTCATCGATGGCGCTACCTATTCCCGCCAAGATGACCGGAGAAGAAGCCGCAGGTTTCTTTATTCCCTACCAAACGGCCTGGATTGGATTGGTTCGCCGCGCCCAACTCACTGCCAATGACTCGGTGTTGGTATTGGGCGCATCCGGCAGCTCCGGTAGCGCGGCAGTGCAATTGGCCAAGGCCAAAGGTGCCTATGTAATTGCGGTTGCAGGTGGCCCGGACAAAACAGCATTTTGCGAAACGCTGGGAGCTGACGCAGTGGTTGATCATCGCAACCAGGATATAACCGCAGCCACCCTTGAGCTGACAAATGGCAAGGGTGTTTCCGTAGTTTATGATCCGGTCGGGGGCAAAGCCGGTCGCGCCGGATTCAAAGCAATAGCATTTGAAGGACGATTTGTGGTGATTGGTTATGCCAGTGGCGAATGGCCACAGATTTCCCTGCCTGAAACACTACCCAAAAATATATCACTGGTGGGAGCCATGCCTGTGGGTTACTCGCCTGAGTTTATGCGCAACGCGCATAATGATCTGATGTCACACTGGGAACAGGGACAACTCAAAACCCTCGGCAATCAGGTCTTCAGTTTTGAAGATGGTGGCAAGGCGATAGAGCATATCGCTGCGCGCAAAGTAGAAGGTAAAGTCGTGGTAAGAGTTAGCGCTTAGCTGGAATTTTCCACGGGCCAAATATCCGGTTACGGCTTTGTAGCGTGGCAGTGCCCGGATGGCGCAGGGTACGCCTGAAGCAAGGATTTTATCTGCGTGTCAGGCCAGGCAGCATTCTCACTAAAGTATTGTCTCGTCGCAGGTAATGATGAATCAGCCATCCGGCAACAGGCATGGCCAGCATCAGCAAGTACAGTCACTCTCTGAGTCTGTGCCCATACGCGGGCATGCTATACAAGCATCTCAGCAAACCGGGTCGCAAAGCCATAGGCATCGCCTGGCCAGCGTGCTGACAGGTAGTTCCTGTCAAGCACGGTGAAACCCCGGTGCAGATGCTCATGATCATCTCTGAACAGGGGACTTGGCCCTGTTAGAAAATTGTCATCACTGGACAAGGCCTTCCTGACCTCATCCTCTACCGTTATTTCAGGATAAGTGCGGTAGTAGTCTTGCAACCATCGCTTGGTTAGTCGATAGGCCAGCATTTCCTGATTTTTCAGTAATGCGGTAGTCCGGTAATTATGGAGCACCGATTTGCCTGTATTTGGATTTATACTTCGGGCCGCCAGAACCACACCGTGACAAATTGCAGCCACTGGCTTATTGGCGATAAAGAAGTCCGCCACCGTATTTTGCAACACTGTGGATTCCAGGTATTCCTTTACCCCCTTATCATGCCCACCAGGCAACAAAAGTGCGTCAAAATTCGCCGCGTATAACTCTTTATATGTGCAGGGTTCGGCAAACGCACGGCTTGCCTGCATCTCACCATAGGCCGCAACGGCATCTGCTCTGGCACGCAGAAGCGGCTTCCAAATACCCAACCTCTGCCCTTTCAGCATCAATACGTCGGCACAGGCCTCCCCGCCATCGGGGGTGGCGAAAATGATATCCAGGCCTTGCTCAGAGAGAATCTTCCACGGTATCGCCACCTCTGTGGGGTCAAAGCCATAGGCTGGTAGCGGCATCAGAATTTTTTTAGCGCTCATAGGGAATCGTCCACCGCAGTGCCTGGTACTGATCCGTCGATTGACAGATTCGCGTTGAATTGGAGTCCAAAACTAGCTGTTATGGAGCCAGCAGGCCAGCTTTATTCCATTCGCATATGTCGCTGGTCAATTTAGGGCCAACATCTTTCGTGTTGCAGCGATCAAGTAATGTCTGGTTCCTGGCTCCGAAGAGGCATGGCCAGCAGACTCACTGATGATTAGCTCGGATTTCTGCAGTTTTCTATGCAAGGACCAGGCGTTATCGAATGGGCAAACTATGTCGTAGCGACCATGCACGATGACGGTTGGAATATCCTGTATTTTATGGCAATTTTCCAGGATCTGATTTGGTGTCAGGAAACAGTCATTAACCATAAAGTGGGCTTCATGACGGGCAAGTGTCCAACAGGATTCGTCATCGGTGGCGGCCTCCACAAATGACTTGTCCGGCAGCAAGGTACAGCAACGCATCTCCCATGTGCTCCAGGCTCTGGCGAGCTTGAGTGCGGCCTCCCTATCCTCTCCCGTCATTATTTCGTAGGCGACTTTAACCGAAGACTGTGACTGGCCAGCAGGTAGCGCATCCAGATACTCCTGCCAGTAGTCAGGGAAAATACGTGTTGCACCGCCACCGGTAAAGGTCCAGCCGGTATCTTCATCGCGACCGAGAAAAATTCCGCGCAATACCAGACTGGTCACTTTGTCAGCATAACTTTGGGCATAAACCAGCGCCAGTGTTGACCCCCAGGAGCCACCAAAAATATGCCAGTTATCAATCTCAAGTTTTGTTCGAATCTGCTCTATGTCTTCTATCAAAAATCGCGTTTCATTGTCGTCCAGGCAGCCGTGCGGCAGGGATCGTCCGCAGCCACGTTGGTCAAATAAAATGATGCGATATTGCGCAGGATCAAAGAACCGTCGATCCTTACCTGAACAACCTGAACCGGGACCACCATGTATGAACAGAACGGGTTGCCCCTGGGGGTTGCCGGATTCTTCTACATAAAGCTGATGCCGGGAATCAACGGGCAGCAGAAAATGATTATACGGTTCTATTTCAGGGTAAAACTCATTCATGTGCTTTCTCGCTGGGTTATGAGGTTTTGTCCGGGCTGAGACACTGCATGCAGGCTACCATTAATCGCTGTGGAATCCAGCGCCGCGTGAATCCGGCAAAAGCGGGAATGCCAACGGAATATAAAGCTATGCATGTTCGCGCAATTACACTACGTTTACTATCGATACCATGCTCTTTATACAGCGTACGCCATGGCAAAAAATGAACGGTTGCGAATCTATACCCCTGCAGGGAAGCCGACCCGCAGTTTTAAACCACGTGGGGAGGTGCACCGTGACGGAGACTGGCATGGGACCGTGCACTTGTGGGTAATGAATTCTTCCAATGAATTACTTTTCCAGAAACGATCTGCCAGTGCTGAACTTCATCCGGGCCTGTGGGATGTGAGCGCCGCAGGGCATATGGTTGGTGAAGACTCCCTTATACAAACCCTTAAGCGTGAGGCATTTGAAGAGCTCGGCCTCACCATATCGACAGCGGCAACCAATCCGTTGTTCACGCTTAAAACAGAACTGCATAGCATGGGCTTGCACGAGTGCGTTTTTCAGCATATCTATCTGATTCACAAAGATATTGCAGATCATGAACTATGCCTACAGGCCGCCGAGGTAGCCGCTATCGCGTGGCACCACTATTCACTGCTGGAGCGATTGGCCAATGACGCTCCAGGGTTTGTACCCAGGTACAATGAGTACGCTGAACTTTACAAAATTATCAGCCAACTCCAGTAGTGGATAACAGGCGTATGTGAACACTGGCCAGCCACATCCAACGTTCAACAAACCACGCGAGCTGTTCCCAGGCAAACACGGCAGGGGTGCTCGACGTGCAGGCGGGGGCGGTTCAGTCATGGCCTCCAGGCACAAACCCGACTATGCTATAGGCTAGCGCGAGCAAGGCATTAATCGCCCAAACCAGAGAGTAAATAAAATGATTGATTGGCAAGCCCCCTTATCTGCAGCAAGTGACGAGCAGATCACTGATGCACTGAACAGCGCTAATATACCGGCACTGATGGCGGCCTTGATGCATCTAAATGGCAATCGCGATCATTTTGCTCAGGTACAACCCGAATTTGTCATGTTCGCCGAAGACGAAGACGGACTCACAGAACCCGACCGCCAACTGGCCCGCAAACTGGCTTTCGCCGCCCTGACGAAATACCGTGATAGCGGTTACCCGACGCTAACCGAGCCCAGTGAAGAAGATGTTACTGCCGCTATGAACTACATTACGGGCACGGCAATAATGCCCGAGCAAGTCCCGTTTCTCCGTGAAGAGCTCAATTTATATGCCCAGGATACGCGCCAGGTAGCGATTGATACCAGCACCATGGCAGACGATTTCAAGGTGTTGATTATAGGCACAGGCATGTCCGGCATTCTGGCGGCGATTCGCCTGCAGCAGCAAGGAATTCCATTCTTGATGCTGGAGAAAAATGCCGAAATGACTGGCACCTGGTATGAAAACACCTATCCCGGCTGCCAGGTAGACTCCGCCAATCATTTATACAATTACATCTTTGAACCAAACCTTGAGTGGTCCGGACACTTTTCCGGTAGTGCTGAGCTAAACGCGTATTTTAATCATGTCATCGACAAGTACGAGCTGCGACAACACGTGCGTCTTAACTCGCCGGTACACAGTGCTACTTTCAATGAAACCGACAAACGATGGGTAGTTGAGATCGAAAGCGACGGCGCGCGTAAGACACTGACCGCGGACACCGTGATCAGTGCCGTAGGCCAACTGAACAGCCCCAAAATGCCCGACATCGAAGGTCTGGACTCTTTTGCGGGAATCTCTTTCCACTCAGCACGCTGGGAACATAAGCACCAGCTTGAAGGCAAACGAGTCATCGTTATTGGTACCGGTTGCAGCGCGGCGCAATTCGTACCAAAGATAGCACCTCAATGTGGAGACCTGAAGGTCTTCCAGCGCTCCGCACCCTGGCTGTTACCCACAGAAACGTATCACCAACCCATGACACCTGAAGAGCTTTGGCTTTTTCAGGAGGTGCCATTTTACGCGCGCTGGTATCGTTTTTTCTTGTTCCGCACTTTAGCGGTGGATGGCCTGCTGCCACTCATGTTTTCGGAGCCTGACTGGCAAGGCCCTCCGGGTACCATTGGTGAGGGCAACGAGATGCTGCGCGAGGCTATGATCGAGTCACTTGCCGAACAGGCCGGTGATGACAAAGCGCTGTTGGCGAAATTGATTCCCGACTATCCGCCTGGAGGTAAGCGGCCGGTACTGGATGACGGCTCCTGGATCTCGGCTCTAACGCGTAACAACGTACAGTTGCTTACCCAAAGCATTGCCAAAGTAGTGCCAGAAGGTGTGCTCACCGCAGATGGCACTTTGCACGCAGCGGATGTCATCATCTACGGTACCGGGTTCAAGGCCGACCAGTTCCTCATTCCCATGCAGGTTATCGGTCGTAATGGTGTTGACCTTGTTAGCCACTGGGGTGGCAATCCCAAAGCGTACAAGGGAATGGTCATCCCCGACTTTCCTAATTTTTACTGCCTGTATGGCCCCAACTCCAATATCGTTGTTGGCGCAAGTATCGTCTTTATGGTCGAGTGCCAGATGCGCTATGTAATGGGTTGCTTAAAACTACAGCTGGAAAATAGCCTGCACACTATAGAATGTCGAAAAGACGTGATGGACGCCTACAACCAGCGCATTGATGCGCTCAATAGCCAGCGTGCATGGGGTGCCCCCGCTGTTAGCAGCTGGTACAAAAACAGTGCCGGTCGGGTTACCCAGAACTGGCCCGGCACTCACGGCGAGTGGTGGCAGCAGACGCTTGCCCCCGACCCCAACGATTTTCTGTTGAGCTAGCGCGCGGCCAACGCGATAAAAGCAACACTCTAATACGTAAAGGAGATAATTATGCATGACCTGGTGATTAGAAACGGGAAGCTGGTAGATGGTACGGGGGCGGATTCCTACACAGGCGACATCGCTATCGATGGCGACCGAATATCTGCTGTAGGCACTGTCTCCCAGGCAGGTCGCCAGGAAATCGATGCTGGCGGCAAGATCGTAGCGCCGGGTTTTGTCGATATTCATACCCATTATGACGGCCAGGCCACCTGGGATGATGAGATGGCGCCCTCCAGCTGGCACGGTGTCACCACCGTGGTGATGGGTAATTGCGGCGTCGGCTTTGCGCCCGCCAAACCCGATAAACACGACTGGTTGATTGGACTGATGGAGGGAGTAGAGGACATTCCGGGCACCGCACTTGCCGAAGGCCTGCAGTGGAACTGGGAAAGTTTTCCCGAGTATATGGATGCGCTGGAGGCATTACCGCGCACCGTGGACGTGGCAACACATGTCCCCCATGGACCTGTTCGCGCCTATGTCATGGGAGAACGTGGTGCCAGAGACGAACCTCCCACCGAAGACGAAATCGCCCAGATGTCAGCGATTGTAGAAGACGGTTTAATTTCCGGCGCGCTGGGCTTCTCCAGCTCCAGAACCATACTGCACCGCTCTATCGACGGCGAACTGGTCCCTGGAACGTCTGCCACCAAAGAGGAGCTCATCGGGATAGGCCGCGCCATGGGTCGCGTCGGACATGGCGTTTTTGAAATAGCCTCTGATCTGGAACCCCAGTGGAATGAGTTTGAGTGGATGGGCGCGCTGAGTCGTGAGACCGGCCTTCCCGTTACCTTTGCCGCACTGCAATCACTGGCCAAAGCGATGCCACTGGATCAACAGATCGCAGAAATGGAGAAGCAGAACGCGCAGGGTGCCAATATTGTTGCGCAACTGGCACTGCGAGGTAACGGCATCGTGATGGCCTGGCGCGGAACGATCCACCCCTTTGTTCGACATCCTAGCTGGACGGCCATAGCCGACCTGACGTGGGAACAGCAGTACGCCCGGCTTTGCGATCCCGATTTCAAGGCGCAAATGCTCAGCGAGACCAGTGTGACACCGGAGCACCCCGACCTCATCCCTATCTTTACGGTCATCACCCAGGGCTGGGGCAATCAGTTCGAGATGGACGAAGACTTTAACTACGAGCCGCAGGTCAACGAGAGCATCGCAGCGCGTGCCAAGGCAGCCGGAAAAGCTGCAGCTGAGTACACCTATGATCTGATGATGGAAGAGCATGGTACCGGCTTTGTTTATCTGCCCATTCTCAACTACCTGGATGGCAACCTGGATTTCCTGGTGCCGTTACAGCAACGCGATGATACCGTTAACTCCCTGTCTGACGGCGGTGCACACTGTGGCACCATCTGCGATGCCGCATCGCCCACCTTCATGCTGGAGCACTGGGTGCGCGACCGGAGCCGCGGCACGATCACCCTGGAAAACGCTATCAAGAGGCAATGCAAAGACACCGCCAGACTCTACGGCCTGAATGATCGCGGCGTGTTAAAACCTGGTTATCTGGCAGATATCAACATAATCGACCTGGACAAAATAAAGCTGGGCAAGCCCTGGCTGGCATTCGATTTACCCGCAGGCGGCAAGCGTCTGCTGCAAAAGGCCGAAGGCTACGACTACACCATTAAATCGGGTCAGGTGACCTTCAAAAGCGGTGCAGTGACCGCTGCCCGGCCCGGCGGGCTGATACGTGGGCCGCAACAGGTAGAGCAGGTTTCTATCGCCAGCTGACCTTGAGAACAATGGGGAAAAACACCGATCTCATGGGCCAGTCGCGCATCAGCTCAAATAAGCGTTAGCAGTCTTCCACCGAGACATAGTCTTCGACGATGTCTTTCCAGCCCTGTTTTGTGGGACGCCTGCTGACCTTGATAAATGCTGCGGTCCACTCGTTGAGTGAGCGCCCATTGGCCTTTTGGGTGTAAAACAACAAGGGCTGCGCCTCGGGAAAGCAGTTACTCGAAGCTGTGGTCTGGACTGCTCCGTGGGTATCATCGGCGCTGACAATAAAGCGCTTATAGCGACCCGGGTACGCGTCGTGCAATGCACCGTGCTCGGTGAGAATTAACTCCCGGTACAACTGTGGATCCATCAGTGTGCCATCACCCTGCGCAAAAAATCGATTAGTGCCATCGGAATCTGTCTCGTAGAACGCCTCGCGAATAGTCACGTCATTCTCCAGACGCCAGTCAATAATGCCCGTTTGTTGGCCGAAAGCATTACAACGGCCGCTTTCGATGCAGCTGGCAGGGTAGAACTTCGCGAATTGCCAATCATTCGCCCGAAAAAGGACTGATACGCAGGAGAAATCCAGCAGCCCCGCGCTATCAATACACCCGAAAAACGGGGCATCACCCTGCCCAGGGGTGGTTCCTTCGGCTCCCAGATTGACCGCGATTGGTCCAGCGTCGTTATAGACGGTGAGCTGTGTTTTGTTACCGAACACATACCGAGCCAGAAACGGCGCAAACGCGGCTACCCCGACACCCCCGGCGCTATGTCCCATCACCGTAACCTTTTTAGCCTTCGGGAAGAGTTTTCCCGCCACGTCCATGCCGGCGCTCACATTGCGAACGCCGCGCTGGTAGCGCAATGGCGATCCAGTTGCTGATTCCCAGCCGGCGTCCGCAATATCGTTGTCACCACCAAAGCCGGACCCGTCACAGTAGGGCATATAGACGACCGAGTAGTCCCTGAAGGGGTTGTCGCGGTTGCTGGCGTCAAATACTCCGGGATAAGGCCCCACTGGAGGCGGCGCCTGATCCTCGGCCAGAAAATTGCAGTTATAGAAACCCTGCCAGCAGGCGCCACCGCCCTGCAGGAAGACCAGCAGCTTTTTCGAGTTACCCTCTCTGCTATACACCGAGTAATCGGTGCCAGTAATACAAATGGGGCCATTGCCATCGTCACTGTCAAAGGTATGTTTTGTCCAGCCATCACCAGAACCTTCTGACGACACCGGGGAGAATTGATCCAGGTATTTGAAAACCCCGGACTCAGTTAGCTCGTCAAAAGCGCCCTGATTGAGGCCACGCGGGCCGGCGCTTGCGTTGGTGGACACAAATAACAATGTGACCAGTGTTGCCACAAGCGTGGTCAACACACGGGTGTGACTGATTTTTACTGCCAGCATGGATAGATTCTTTCCCATTTTATTATTACCTCTGTTTAGCGTTAGCATCATCTGCCGTGCGACATCGTCGTTCAAGATCTGTCCGGATTTTAACCCAATCTATGACACAGTCAATGCGGCGCCAGCTGGACCCTGTGTGCACTAGTCCAACACGAAGTGCGTGCCAGCCCCTCTCTGTGCATAAATCTGCGGCAGGAAAAACTGTAAGCTTGCCACTTCCTCTATCTGGTGGCGCTGCCATTGCTGTAACATTTTCGGGTGAAACACCTGATTGCGCAAATACCAGTTGACCAGCGCGCCAAGCACCGGCAACTCGGAACCAATCACCGTTTTCACCCGGTATTGTGTACCGCCGTCAAGCGGCGTGAAAATATGCCTCACCTCCCCCAACTTCAAGCTGCCAGCCATTGGCACCGCAAACATGCCGGCCGGTGAAAGCTCCACTATCTGCGCTGCGCCGCGGCTGTCATAGGGACCAAACCACTCATCCCGCTGAATGATTGCGCCGGTAGCCATTCCAGACACTCCGCTGGGCGCAGCCTCCAGCACCCGTATCGTGCCATGTTCAGTGGGGTGGAATATATGATACAGCGGGTAGGTCACCCCCTGGTACTGCAGGGTGGAAATTGGCAGTTGCTGATAAAACCACGCAATCATTTCTGGTGATATATCGCGCAGGAAAAAGTGTTCTACTTCCGTATAAATCCTCCCATCTGCGCCAATTTCCCAGTGGGTGTTCGCCAGGCGGTAGTCCGGTAGTTCCCAGGGCAGCGCTCTAGGATGATCGCGCTGCAACGGCGCAGGGATGAGCATCCAGATTAGCAGAACAATAGCGGCGACAGGTAACATGCACAAACCTGCCCACTTGGTAACGTTCTTCAACATCTAGTGCGCCACCTTTTTTGACATTTATTGCCGTTGCCCAGTGAGACCCTGCTTTCTCAGTGTCTGTTAGGCCGCCTCTTCAAACCATCTTTGGCGATGGCCCTTACGTATGCCTTGCCTATCCCTGTAGAAGCTCCGGTAACCAATGCGGTACTGCCGTATCGGGTTAATGAACTCATACAAACGCCTGATTTACCTATTTGTAGAACGCTGTTGATCAATCTGCCACATGCAAAAGGAGATACTATCGTTTGGTATACTTTATTGGTAGCTGGCAAACGGTACCATACTGGTTACATAAGCTTATCAATGCTCTAATAAAAACACGGTAACGATACTATAATTCCGCACTAAAACGCACTCGCCACTGGAGCCACCCTGATGTCCCAATGCCCCTATACCAATTTGCTAGACCCTGATCTATATGCCGCTGGCGGCCACCATCTCAAACTGCAGGAATTACGTGAACAAGCGGATGGTCCAATCATTAAAATTCAGGATCCGCTGACGGGCATACCTTACTGGGCGATACTGCAACGGGAACATGTTGATTACATCGCCAAGAATCCGGCCCTGTTCTCCAGCGAAAAGCGCCTCACCATACCCCAGGAGTACGATGACGAAACTATAGCCATGCAATCAATGATGCTGGTCAATATGGACCCGCCCAAACATGGTAAATTTCGGCGCATTGCCCGCAACGCTTTCACACCTAAAGCCGTTGAGAGCTACCATGGCACGTTTGCAAAATATGCTAAGGAAATCATTGATAATGTCGCCGCCAAAGGACAGTGCGAGTTTATTACCGAAGTAGCGGCAGAATTACCTCTGATGGCTATTCTTGACCTGTGCGGCGTTCCCATCGACGATCGCTCGAAGTTCTTTACCTGGACCAATCAAATGATGTTCCAGGAAGACGAAGATATCGGTGGTAACGACCCCGCCGCAACTGCCCAGGAGGCTGCCGCCAATATCTATTTATATGCCGGTGAACTGGCAAAAAAACATGCAGAAACGCCACTTACCAACATTGTTGGCGCTTTACTCGACGGAGAAGTGGAAGACGAAAAGCTATCCGAGGATGAGTTTCAGCTGTTCTTTTTGATGCTCATTGCCGCCGGGAACGAGAGCACTCGCTCAGTGACTGCTCACGGCATGCGACTGCTGATGGAGCACCCTGAGCAACTGCAAATGCTGGTAGATGACCCCGCGCTAATTCCGGGTGCCTGCGAGGAAATGCTGCGCTATAACCCTGCGTTTGTGACCATGCGGCGCACCGTCATGCAAGATACTGAAGTGGCCGGCGTGGCAATGAAAGAAGGCGACAAAGTGCTACTGCATTGGCACCTGGTTAACCTGGATGATACGGTATTTGAAGAACCCATGAAATTTGACATTACCCGTTCACAGCGTATGCCGGACCTGTCACGTGAGCACCGCGCTTTTGGAATAGGCACACATTTTTGTATTGGCGCCCATCTAGCGCGTATGGAATTACAAATTATGTTCGAAGAGCTGTTACCGAGATTGCATAACCCGCAGTTTGCCGAGCCGGTCAAATATGTACGGGACTATTTTGTAAATGGCATTAAGGAAATGAAAATCACTTTTGACCCAGAGGTCAGTCGCTAGCACGGCATTGCCGCGAAATACTCACTTGCAGAATATTGGAACGCTAACGCAATGATAACTCCCCAGTTGCTTGCGCATTACCAAAAAACTCGTGACGCCTGCCACTACCGCCTGACCGGTCATCCCCCCATGACTATGGTCGAGCAACTCGCGGCTATTAGTGAGCAAGCCCGGCAGTATGACAGCCAGGACTATTACGGCCAGGGTGAGTTGATTGAATCGTTTGAGACAGAGATCGCCACCCTGCTCGGTAAGGAGTCAGCTGTATTTCTGCCCAGCGGCACTATGGCCCAGTGCATTGCCCTGCGTGTCTGGGCCGACCTGGCTGGCTCCAGGTCGGTGGGCTTTCACGCCAGCAGCCACCTGGAGTTACATGAGCACAATGCCTACGAGACCCTTTATGGTTTGAATTCAGTGTTACTGGGTGCACCTGATCGAGTGGTAACGTTGGCGGATCTTGAATCGGTCGATAGTAAATTGGCAGCCGTACTCCTGGAGTTGCCAATGCGGGAGATTGGCGGCCAGCTACCGAACTGGCAACAGCTGAGCGCACAGAGCCAATGGGCCAGAGAACAAGGTATTGCCTTGCACATGGATGGTGCCCGCCTGTGGCAATGCCCTGCGTATTACGGTCGCGACATGGCCGAGATTGCTGCGCTATTTGATTCGGTATACGTCAGTTTTTACAAGGATATCGGAGGCATCGCAGGCTCTGTGCTGGCAGGTTCCGCTGATTTTATTGCATCTGCACGCATCTGGATTCGTCGCGCCGGCGGCAACCTCTATGCACTTTACCCCTATGTACTGTCGGCCAGAGCTGGCATGGAAAGAAATCTGGCAGCCATGCCAGAGTGCATCCGGTCTGCGAGCTGGCTGGCGGCATATCTTAACCAGTTTGACGGTGTCGCAACATTGCCACTGCAACCTCCAACCAACCTCTTTCACCTGCAGGTACCATGCGACCCGTCGCGATTGGTAGAATACGCCTGCGACTGGAGCGAACGACATAAGGTGTTTTTGCTGCCCCTGCCGCGCGCACATTCCGATGGCCATAGCATCATGGAGTTCAGCATGGGCCAGGCCGTGCAGGCCCAACGTCCGGCTCAGTGGGAAAGCTGGCTGCAAGACTTTTTTACTCACTTGCCACGCGATTCCAACTAAGCATTTCACGCTTCGTACCACCCTCGGTTACACTGGGGAAAAACACACACCCTCACCAATCCACACAGGGTTTATTACATGCCAGAGATTGCGTTTAACCGTTTCTACCGCTATGACGAGCTGTCGGCAATCCTGCAAGCCTATGTTGAGGCTTACCCAAATTTAGTTTCTCTGGAAAGTATCGGCAAGTCCTTTGAAGGGCGAGATATCTGGGTGGTCACCCTGACCAATAAGGAAACCGGCGCCGCAGAAGACAAGCCAGCACTTTGGCTGGATGGTAACATTCACTCAGTGGAAGTGACCGCTTCTACCGCTTGCCTTTATCATATTGAAAAAATGGTCAGTGCGTTCGGGGCGGATAAAACCATTACGCATTGTCTGGACACCCGCACGTTCTACATCTGCCCGCGGGTAAACCCCGATGGCGCTGAATGGGCACTGGGCGAAATGAACCGCAAGGTACGCTCATCTGTAAGGCCCTACCCTCACAATGACGCACAGGTCGAGGGCATGGCCGTGATGGACGTAGACGGCGATGGTCGTGTGCTATTTATGCGCCAGGCAGACAGCAATGGTCCCTGGAAATCACACCCCGAAGAATCGCGCCTGCTGGTGCGGCGTGCACCGGATGACTTCGAGGGCGATTTCTACCGCCTGTATCGCGAAGGGGAAGTGACCGAATACGATGGCGCGATAGTCACACACAATATTCCTCGCGAAGGGCTGGATCTTAACCGCAATTTCCCCGCTAACTGGGCACCAGAGGGCAAGCAATTCGGCGCGGGACCGGCTCCATTTTCCGAACCTGAAACCCGCGCCCTTGGTGACTTTATTACCTCTCACAACAATATTGTCACCGCCATCGCCGGGCATACGTTCTCCGGAATTTTACTGCGCTCGTCCTCCAACTGCCCGGATGATGACATCCCGGTCAATGATCTACGCGCATACAAACAGGTGGGAAAGAAGGGTTCAGAGCTCACCGGCTATCCAGCGGTCAGCATCTATCACGGCTTTCGCTACCATCCCAAACAGGACATTTCCGGGGGCTTTGACTGGGTCTATGAACACCTGGGCATCTACTTTTGGACCGTTGAATACTGGGCACCCCATAAAACCGCCGGGGTGGACATGGAAAACAAGAAATATTCGGACTGGCTATTTGACCATGAGGACGAGGACGACCTTATCATGTTCAAATTCTTTGACAGGGAATGCCCAGGCACGGCCTATGTGGACTGGTATACCTTTAATCATCCGCAGCTAGGCGAGCTGGAAATCGGGGGATGGGATATCATGAACTCGTTCCACAATCCGCCGTTGCATCTATTGGAACAGGAAGTCGCGCCTTTTCCTGATTGGTTTGTCTATCAGGCGCTTATGAGCGGACAACTGGCACTGATAGATGCTAACGCCACCCGAGTTGGCGATACCGCTTTCATTATTCGCCTGGTGGTCGAAAATGTCGGTTATCTTTCAACTGCTGGCAGCGACAAAGCAAAAGAAAACAAGGTTACCCGCGAAGTGGTGGCGGAAATCGAGTTACCGGACAGCGCCACACTGTTGCGTGGAAAAAGCCGGCAAGAAGTAGGTCACTTGAGTGGCCGCGTGGGTATGATGGCATCGCCGGTATTTATGAGTACCGGATTTGACCCTATGGACGGGGACAGCAACCGGGTCAAAATCGAGTGGCTGGTGGAGGCCCCGCCAGGCACCAGGGTCAATGTGTCTGCCCGGCAGGCGCGTTCTGGCAAGGTCTCTGCCACCATTGTCTGCGAATAATCCGGCAGGCTAGTGGCTGCAGGCGTGTCCGCGCCCTGTAGGGCCTGCACCGAGGATAATGGCAACAAGCGCACTGACCAAGAATCGCGAATCCGCAATTGGCAGATGACTCATTGCGGTATATAACGTAGTTCCACTAACCAGATTCTAAAAATTAGCCACATATGACAATACCCTACCGCCACATTACCCCCTTTCTCGAAAGCGATGATGCACAAAACATGCTGTCAATCGCCGAGAACTTCGGCAGCTTTGGCACCTATGCTGACGAGGCATCCAGTGACAGCCTCGGTGAAGACCTGCCACAACGCTTTGATGTTGGCATCAATTACTTTGAGCGCGGGCTGGATGGTTCAGGAAATACTGACTCTGCGGAAATCGCTGCCAGCCGTAGCAATTATTTTCGCGAAACCTATGCCTATGGAACTGACCTTAGAGCATCCGGTATAGAGCCCTTCATGGCGCATCACGCATTGTCTGACACCGCAAGAGAACTATCGCGCTGTGCCAACATTGTGCCGGCAATAGTCTATGCCAACTTACTGGTGCCCGGGCAGGAGTTGGCAATACATACTGACGTGCCTGAATTCAGAGGTGCTAACCGCAAGCTGGTTCCGCAGTGGTTGCTGGTAGTTATGCTGCATTCCGCGTTATTCGAGCGCTGGCGTATTCCAATCCTTACCTGCGTGTCCTGGTTTGGCGGTGCCAGCGGTGGGGCGTTTACCTTCTACCCGGATGGCCCTGAGGGCACCAGAGCAGCAATTCCGGCGGCGCACAATTCAGCGATACTGATTGATACTGACAAGGCTTTTCATGGGGTAGAGCGCGTAGCCGCGGGGCTGCCCGACCTGCCGGTGATAGGCCAACACACCCGATTGCATTATTGTGGCAACCAACAGTGGCAACTGCGCGAAGCAGAAGACGTACTGGCTGATTTCTGCTGGTCGGAGCTACGCTATTCAATCTCCTGGAAGGCCTATTGTTTCCTCGATGATAAAACCGAGACAACCTGGCGAGACGGAAGTGATAATCTCACTCTACCGCAAATTCTGGATACGCTGGAGGCGGCATTGCGCGATCGTGGCCAACTCAGCGGGTCGCGACCAAAACCCACTGAATTTGCCCTGCTGTTGGTCAGTACCTTTGTAAAGTACCCGCCCGCGACGATTTCCTAGTCAGGTTTTTAACTGGTTTATAAGCACCCTGGCAGCGGATGTTGCTGGGCCAACTCGAGAAACTGACGCGGAAAAGCCGATACATCGCCGCCTGCCATCACGCAGAGCAGGTCGCGCATCTGACAGTAGCGCCCAAGGCAGAAACTCACTATGCTGGCATCTTTTAATTAGAGTACGGGAAATAGTATGGAATATCGAAAATTGGGAAACGCCGGGCTTAAACTTTCCGAATTATCTTTCGGTTCCTGGGTTACGTTCAACAAGCAGGTCGATAAAGGACTCGCAGAAAAAATGTTCGGCATGTGCTTTGATGCTGGAATTAACTTTTTCGATAACGCAGAAGGCTATGAAGCTGGCGAATCCGAGATTGTGATGGGCAAGGCACTGCAATCCCTTGCTCGCCCCAGAGACAGTTATTGTGTCTCCTCAAAGGTTTTCTTCGGTGCGACCCCAAACCCCAAGCCGACACAAATTGGCCTGAGTCGCAAACACATCACCGAAGCCTGCCACCAGGCGATGCAAAGGTTAAGAGTCGACTATCTGGATTTATACTTTTGCCACAGAGCTGACCCCGATACCCCTATTGGCGAAACGGTTTGGGCAATGCATAACCTGATAACCCAGGGGAAAGTGTTGTATTGGGGAACATCAGAGTGGTCAGCAGATGAAATTTCCCAGGCCCATGATTTTGCTGAGAAAAACCACCTCATCCCACCCACAATGGAACAACCGCAATACAATATTCTGGACAGAGAGCGATTCGAAGTTGAGTACGCGCCAATCTTTGAAAAATATAATACCGGTACCACTATCTGGTCGCCGCTCGCCTCTGGTGCACTGACCGGGAAATACCTAAAAGGTATACCGCAGGGGTCTAGAGCCTCACTGGAAGGTTATGAGTGGCTAAAGAAGAGTATGGTCGAATCTGACAGAGGTCAGGAAAGAATGAAGAAAGTTGCCAAACTCATGCCCATAGCTGAAGAGCTTGGAACCAGCCTCTCCAGGTTAGCCATAGCCTGGTGCCTGTTAAACAAGAACGTGTCTACCGTCATACTTGGAGCGTCCAGGATTGAGCAGCTCGAAGAAAACCTGACAGCCGTCGATGTACTACCGTTATTGACTGCCGACATTCAGGCAAAGCTTGCCGCTGTTTAGTTGTTCGTGGCAGCGATATAAACGCACAGGCTGTCGGGCTATCGAGATAGGTACCGGCACTACCCGGTTAGGGCGTGCCTCTTAAATTTAACTGGAATACACTATGAGTGAAAGTACGGTCCCTACCCTACACATTGACATGGTTTCCGATGTCGTGTGCCCGTGGTGCACTATTGGTTATCAGCGCCTGCAACAAGCGCTAAAGCAATTCCCCGAACTACAGGTAACGTTGGCATTCCAGCCCTTTGAGCTCAATCCGCAAATGCCCGCCGACGGCCAGAACATCAACGAGCATATAGCCGAAAAATACGGCGCCGACACCGCAACCACTGAACGTAATCGTCAACAATTGCGCGCTATGGGTGCAGCAGAGGGCATAACATTTAACGCTGACAGCGAATCACGCATTTACAACACTTTTCTGGCGCACAAGTTGCTGCTCAAAGCGGAGGAAATGGGCATTCAGGAGAAACTGAAACTGGCACTATTTGAGGCGTTTTTTGCTGAACAGAAAAACGTATCCGATCCAGGTGTATTACTGTCCATTGCGATTAGTAATGGTTTCTCCCGCGAGCAAGCGCAGGCGGCACTGGAGGATGAGGCGCTGTCCGAGCAGGTGCGTGTCAAACAGCGACAGTACCTGAACATGGGAATAAGTGCCGTACCCACCTTTGTCTTCGATCATCAATACACGGTTAGTGGTGCCCAGGATCCAGGGGTATTAAGCAAAATAATTCGAGATATTTTGGACACTACCACAACTGTACGCCTCTAATCACACAACCAGCCTACTCCACGCAGAATCTGCCAAAGATAGCGTGACAAACAACATGTGTGTTTTTTTCTACATTTATGGTGCCTGTATATCTGCTGGCTAAAGCGATAATAATCAGTAGCCCTTCTTACGGTTTGGGCATTGACAGCACTCGGCGTTCGGGCGTTCCATGTTGCGGGCTGGGTTGAATTTTTGCCGCCGGCTTCCTGATCTCGATTGGGATACCACCTTTACTTGCACCTTCCTTGTGACTGCACGCAGCCAATGCTGCCTGCCTCTCTGCCTCCACACGAAGATAGATTTCCTCTCGATGCACGGCAATGTCTCTGGGAGCATCAATACCGAGTTGCACCTGGCCACCACTGATGCCCAGTACTGTGACCGAGACGTCGCCACCTATTCTTAGCACCTCACCTTTTTTGCGCGTCAGTATCAACATATTTGAGCCATTGAGTGTCCATTATCGGATCCGGGTACAGTGTTAAACGCAAAATAGACGCCACCAGATCACTCTGGACTAACGATTATCCACGAACTAAAAATCGCATCTCGCATCGCATTGAAAAAACAGACTCCGGCGGCGGCAGTAACGGTGTCATCGGAATTTCGTTTCACTTGCTTCGACGCAAGAAAATGCAACGTCCTTTCAAAAAAGCAGCTTATTGATTTTATTCTACCTGGTGAAGCGCCAGACCCAATCTTCACGGCAACAACCATCTGGTTCCCGCACCAAGATCAAGGCACAAAGCAGGGGCTACCCGGTCAGTATAGACTAGTGTGAGGTTTCTACTATTTAAAGACATGACCTATTTGCGACAACTTGTGCACGGACCTCACCACGCACTCCCCGCCTCACAGAAAACTATCGCTCGATAGCTTCTCGTAGAGTCTCGCGCCGGTCCAGAATGTACCGGCAAATCCGGCAAATCCTGAAGACGCATTACAAAAATACAGCCCCTGCAATGAGCTGTGCTCCTTGAGCCGTCCTGGTCCAATATTTTGCGCTGTCATGTTTGAACCGTAAGAATTACCGCTAGGCGCCAGGCAAAACTTCTCGTTTGTTGTCGGTGTACCCCCGGTACAAAAGACCAGGTGCTGGCGAAAATTCGGGATGTAGTGCTCCTCAACTTTGTCGAGGAGTGCATTGACCACTTCCTTCTTTTTGCGCAGATACGCTTTGCGATCGGTTGTTAATAACTCGTTGAAATAGTGGTAATCGGCGACCGTGAGAATTTCCACAATGGACTGGCCGGGTGGGCGGTCACTGGCATCGGCGGTCATAAAACTGGGGGTGGTCATTGCAAAACTGGGGTTACTGTAATCATGTTCCAGGTACATGGCATTGAATGCTTCGTTGAGATCGTCGTGTCCTGTGTGGAAAACATTCCATTTACCGAATCCGTGCTGTGCCAGATCAATGCCCTCGATGGCACAGTAAATCATAAAATTGGAAGGCGAATAGTCATAACATAAGCGCTTACTGACGGATTTGGCGAATTTATCACGGCCAATCATGTCAGCGGCAAGCTGTGGATCCATATTGCAAATCACTTTTTCGGCGGTGAACTGAACAACACCGCCCGAGGCGAGCTCAGACGCCACCACTCCGATAACGCGATCTTTATCCAGAACAAACTCGGTTACCTCATGCTGCAAAAGCACATCGCCGTTATTCTGGCGAATTGAGGCCACCAGTGAATCGATCACATGTTCAAAATGATGGGTGGGATAATAGGCCCCGCGTTGGTAGCCTGTAAACAACATGACCCAGGCATAGAAAGACAGCTGTTCAGGGGGCAACAAAAAATCAGGCCACTGCGATGCCAATAACGTTTGCGCAGCCTTTGGCAGACGATAGCGGTCAAAGGCATCTTGCAGGCTACTTTTCAAAAAGGACAGGGTCAATACTGTATCCAGACCACCCTTGAGCACTCGGGCCGCAGAAGGTTTTGACGCCAGCACATCCAGGCCATTGGCTACCCTGGCCACAGCTTTAATAAAGCGACTGATGACCAATCGATCCTGCGGAAATAGCGCCGACATTCGCTTCTCGAGCTCTACCGCGCTGGACGGAATCTTCAGGCTATACCCCGGCATATGCATATGATCGAAGCCATCGGGATCCAATTGCTCAAAAATCACCTCCTGGGCAAGTCCCAATTGAGACAGGACCTTATGTACCGTCTCACCCTCCCCGCAGTTCCAGACATAATGCAGCTGAGCATTAAATTTTGCGGATTTGCCCATCTGAAACGTATGGCCATACCCTCCCGCATACTCGTGCGCTTCCAGAACAAGGACTTTATGCCCCTTGCTGGCCGACAGCGCTGCGAAAACCAGACCTGCTATGCCACTGCCAACCACGATATCGTCGTACCTGTTCATTTCCACTCCAGTGTGTGATGTAATCTCGCCAATGCCAGCTCCAGCCTATTCAATATTGATTCCTGCCTGCACCCCGTGCAGTGAAGGACACCCATGCACATCATAATTCTGGGTGGTGGGGCCGCGGGTATGATAAGCGCCCATTACCTGGCGAAAAAACACCGCGTAACGGTTATCGAGCGAGAGTCTATTCTTGGCGGTAACATTCGCACGCTAAACGGTAATGTTGCAACCGAAAATCTACCCCCTGGACTATTCGTTGATAACGGCGTCATTGAATTCCATCGAGATTCAAGCCCCGCCCTGCACTCGGTCATCCAAGAGCTGGGCCTGCAACTGGCACCCGTCAGCGGTGGATCAACCGCGTTGTATCTCGACAACCAACGCAGCCTCCATATGCCCGGCGCTATCAGGGAGCAAACTGCGAGTCGAGCGGCCAAGCTAAAACGCTACTTGCAACTTGGCCTGACCTTGCGCCATATGATCCCCATCGGTATGCGAACACTGGCGTACGGGCGCG
>JBALVO010000009.1:23689-27746 GCA_036961445.1 Halioglobus sp. | reverse complement strand
ACCGACATTAGCCGCAGCAACAATGGCGTAGAGGTTCAATGCGGTGACCTTGCACTGCAGGCAGATAAAATCGTGATCGCGACTCCGCCCGCCCAGGTGCTGCAGTCACTGCGTGACCCCAACCCACATGAAGCCAGCGTATTCGCCAACTGGCACGAGAACAGGGCTACCACTGTTATCCACACTGACACTGATTTGTACAACGCCTGGGGAAAACCCGGTTACACCGAGTTCGATGTGTTCGCAAAAGCCGGGGGAAATGACGCCGGATACAACGCCTATTTAAACCGCCTGTGCGGTCTGCCCGAGGATCACCACACACACTACTTTCTCGCTTATAATCTGGCGGACCGCATTAATCCTGCCAAAATTCTGCACACACAACACCATTGCACCCCGCTATACACCAGCGACGCGTATTGCTCGATAGATGCTATCAAGGCCCATAATGGCAGTAATAACACCTATTTTGCCGGAGCCTACTTATATAACGGTCTGCATGAGGGCGCCGCTCAGTCTGCACTGAGTATCCGGGATTTACTGTTGAACTGAATAAAAGGCGCGCGTAATCGTGAGCTCAGGTCTCTTCGCCGAGTCTGACGCTTGCGCCAACTTGTGCATCGCCACGGCGCACAAGAGGCTGCTATACTGCAGTGCGCTGGCAGGTCCGCGATAACTTTGCAGCGCTAAAGCAGACGTCAGAATTATGACTATCCCCAAACATTTGCACGTGACGCGTAATATGCCTACAGAATTTGAATTACCTGATAACTACCAAACGCTGCTTCGCGGTGAAAAGGAAGCATTGCTCTGGCAGCGAGCGCTGGACGGACAATACCCGGAAGGCGCTTTGCCGAACGAGTGGCCCAGCTCTCTGGCCCTGCTTAAACTCACTTCGACCCCACATGACCGAGTCTCGCTGGATCGTGTGTCAGACGAAATGCCCCCTGGCCGCGTCAAATTAATCCATCGCTATGGAAGCGTCGCCAAATTTGCATGGAAGGCTTTTGACGGGCACCCCTACACGGGTATTTTCCAGTCCGGGGGTAGTGGCCTGGCACGCGTATCTCGCGCTGTAAAATCGCAGACCAGGGGCCTTCCCGGCCTCGCGTTAAAGGTATTCGTCGATGGCAAGGCGTCCACCAATATTTTCGCAATGCCTTCAGCAGAGCGTGACTGGAGCGACCAGAATCCATTTAGCCTGCCCTACTCCAATAGAATTAATGTTGGCAACTCCGGCCGAGGAAAAATTCTACGTGCGATATTCAACTGGGCATTTGCCGAGACAATCCGACAAGAGAATACAACAGACCTCGAGGCTACATATATGCCACTGGACGGTCTGGCAAAGATCACCTGTGACGGCACAGAAGTCGACAAGCATGTGCGGCCGGAAATTATCATCTTACAACCCAGCAAACATGCTCAGATGCCGTCGGCGCGCGAACCAGACTTTCGTATCAAGCTCGGTGAGTTGGAACCCGGCATGACCATGTTCTCCATCTATGCCCTGCACACCAAAGACTCCAGTCCAGAAAAAATTGGAGAACTGAGTTTCACCAGCCGCTTCATCGCTTCGCGTTACTCCGATGAGACCCTGTTCTTCCAACACGACCGCGGACCTACCAAGCCAGAATAGTAAGCCACTAAGCGGGCAATACCCACTGACCTATATGGCAATGCTCTCGCTGATTTGTTTTGGATCCATGTAGTGGTATGGAATTTCCAGCCCTTTATTGCGACTGGCAATATTTTCAGAAACGCCCTCCAGATCCTCGCGGAATTCACGCACAATCTTCCAGTAATTGGGGCAGGCATGGAAATAGGGTTTCTCGAAATTTCCCACCATCCAACGCGTGGGTTGACTCAACAGATACACCATCCACATCTGTGCAGCACTGGTCGAATGATTCGGCAGCCGTGACACAAAATCCTCTTCCGATAGCGGATCGTCCTTGCTGGTAGGCCAGGGTTTATACATTGAACCGGGTACATTCGGCGGATAGCCGAACATTTCATACTGGCCATTATTGACGCTCGAATGCTCTGCGGTGCAGGTAAATATGATCCTGGTCAATACCGTCTTAAGCGTATCAAGGTTGCTGGCAGAGCCGCCTTCCGGGAGCCCCTTAACATTGCCTCCATCGGGTGCAGCCAACTCTGCGAACCAGGCCTGCAGTTCGGTATCGGCAGCTACCTCCGCGTCAGATTTGCTGTACCAGAAATCCACAGCCTTGGACACGAAGCGGGCTATCACCTCCCAAACCTGTAAGCCATCATCACGGTAAAAATTAAGTGGCATCGCTTTTTTATCGTCCAGGCCACGATCCGCAATATCTTTTGGAAAGTCACAGAGGGAAAAATCCCATTGCTCATATTCCTTCCTGAGCAATTCCATACTGCCTTTACAGCCCAGTGACAGTGTTTTGTCGATCGGCCCCCCTGGCCCCAGCATTTTTGCGCGGGCCGAGCAGTTTATCGCCATAGTGGCGTGAAAGTGCGGGGCCAACAATTGATGTATGGGATGACGCACATGCAACTGGCGATGAGCCGCCACAGCGAAAGCTTCCATGACAAAGTGCGTGCGTAATAGGTGCGAAGCGACTTCGTGGTAGCAGGCGTCAGCTGCTTGTACATAGGTTTTTACGGTCGTCCACAACCAGTAAGGGTCGTTGGGAGTAAAGATTGGAACATTAGGGCCAGGAACCTGCTCCAACTGAATGGCAACAGGCAGGAACTGGCCTTTCTTGTTGATGTAAAACAAAGTCATAGGCACCGCGAGGTAGCCATTCTTAATCGGGAAGCCGCCTACTGCATGATGATCCAGAATATACAGACGGTTGCTGGCGCTGGCTTTTTTCAGGCTGTCTTTCTCGTCCAGCAATCCCGCTACCGTCTCCTCTGAGACCGGGAAATTGTTCGGGATTTGAGTGCACCGCTTGACGAGGACAGGATTGAGACCGTTCAAGCGCTGACGACCGAATTCAAGATCGCTGCCAAAGCGATTGACAACTTTTGGTTCGTGCCAAAGTGGATAGTAGCGGTCAAAAACCTTCAATGACTTACGGTCGTTGAGGCAAGTTTCGACGCCCGAAATGAGACCATTGAGCAGACCAAAACACATCGTTTTGATCATGCCGCGCGTTTTATGGGTGGTAAAGTTCTCGCACTCGGGCAAATTCCGCACATGGGGAGGAATGCCTCCCTCTGAGTCAAACACGTAGACGTCCCGCTGAGTTATCAGCTCATTGTTACGCATTTGGACACTTTTTTCTGGCTCATCCTGAGATAGGCAAATCCGCGAAATCGAGCTGTTAGGCGAATTACGATCATCAACCAATGGGGGTAGCTGGCCCCGCCACTTGTAGCCCAGCATGCGCGCCTTCTTGGCCAGACCATCCTTCGCACGCAGATAGTTGATGGAAGCCGGGTCAGTAACCGACCGCGCCTCGGGAACACTCATGCACGGCGGATGGTTTAGGACGTCGTACCAGGTGAGGTTGCCCTCTGCAGTCGGCATTATCTGGTCTACTTCCAGCTCAGCCAGGTCTTTCCACGGATGGATGTCCTCATCCCAGGCCTTGCCGCAGTTCAATATCTCTCGGTCTTCGCCGTCTATCACTTCATGAAACTGCGCCTGTAAATGATACTTTACTGGCCCTTCTTCTATAAGCCGCCTGTATTCATCCTTGAGGTAATTTCGTGATCTGGCTTCTCCAGGCCTTATTCCCTGTAACCAAAACTCCTCCAGCTCTTCGTCAGTTGGCCGACCGCGATCCGGGCCGCGATCCCAGGGGGCCAGTTTAAACTTGATGTACCAATCCTTGCCGTTGCTATCCCGGTAGCCCATCGCTGTTTTGCTGTGATAGTTCAGCAGCGCAAAGGTCTCCGGGAAGCAGACGGACTTTTTAATGCCCGCCGCTAGTGCCGGATTGGCCTTCAGATAGGGTCCGACATGAGACTCCCGCCCGCGAATAGTGGCGATCATAAACATCAGGAAGTCCCAGGCATGCTGAAACGGCCCCTCGGTCCCGGTATTCATCATGATATCCAGGGG
>JBALVO010000009.1:0-23589 GCA_036961445.1 Halioglobus sp. | reverse complement strand
CTGGAGGATACCCGCGAGGTCCTGCCTCCGGCCTTGCCGGACTACCTGATCTCTGCCGCGCTTATTGCTGTACTTGTAACCAGTTTTTTTGACCTTTCGTCTGGCGGAGGTGACAGGCACGATACTGGCGGTTCCGGTGTTATCGCAGAATCCTCTTTGGCGGTACTGCCACTTGTGGATTTCAGTGAAGGCGGCGTAAACCAGCACCTGGGCAACGGTATAGCCGAGGCAGTACTTAATGCATTAACCAATTTGGATGGCTTGCAGGTGGCTTCCAGAACCTCTTCCTTTGCAGCGCAATTAAAGGATATGGACGCCAGTCAAATCGGGGAGCGCCTGGGCGTCGGTCAAATTCTGGAAGGCAGTATTCGCCGACAGGGTAATAAATTGCGTGTCTCTGCGCAGTTAACAAACGTCAACACAGGCTTCCAGGTATGGTCCAGCACCTATGATCGGCAATTTGAAGACATTTTTGATATCGAAGAAGAACTTGCCAGATCACTGGTCGTCGCGCTTAAAGGTCCACTCGCGCTCGATGACAACCCGATCGTTAAATCAGGCACTACCAACGTGGAAGCCTACAACCTGAATCTGCGAGGTCGCTATTTGTTCGAATCCCCTACCCAGGAAAATTTTATCGCCGCTACGCAGGCCTTCCAGCGCGCCATCGAGCTCGACCCGGACTACGGTTCCGCACATGGCTATCTGGCCTTCTGCCTTGGATATGCCAGCATATACTCAAGCTTTGTACAGCAAGTAATGCCCGCTGCCGTTTCTATTGAACTTGCGCTGCGTCATGATCCGGGAAACACCCCCGCGACCATGATAAAGGGCTTCATGATGCGGTCCTTTGATGACCAATACATATATTATAGGCAGGCCCTGGACACCGATCAGGACCGGGATCTTACGCTGTATGTGTATAGCAACGCCTACCTCACAGCCCAGAGCCGGCATGAAGAACTCAGGGAGGCACTGATGGCCGCCCTGGAAACCAACCCCGACTCTGTCCTAATACTGCAAGCGCTTGCTGAAGTAGAGAGCCATTCAGGGAACTACGAACTTGCACTGGATATAATTTCACGCGCCGGCGCCCTCGATGGCAGTAACTTCCTGGTATCTGCTGTATTGGTAGATGTGTATTACCGCAGCCGCGATGGCAAGAAGCTCAGGGAAGCGGCGGAACAGTCCATTGCCAAAATTGGCAAACAGAACGGCTTTATTTATCAGTACTTGCTGCAAGCACATGTCCTTAATGGCGACCTCGATAGTGCGGAGGCGATACTACAAGAAATGCTGGACGTCAGAGAGCGCGGGGATACATGGTCAGCGACAACGATCGGTATGAGTCTCGCCTCATTGGGTCGTATCGATGAAGCGGCCATCTGGTTTGTACGCGCTTACCGCGAACGCGATTACTGGCTGCTCTGGCATTTACGCTCCGCTATACACGATATACCCGCACTGGGCGTGGATCCCACCATCCGCAACCTGCTGGAGCGCATGGGACTCGATGATGCCAGTATTGAACGACGGATAGCTGAGGGGCGCTAAACAGGTAGGTCGAAAGCCCCCTGCGCCAACCTCTCAATAAAGACGACTTCGCTTTGTGGTGAGCACATTTCTCCTGCACTTCTTTGACCCATCGATTTTGACTGCCTGGCCAGAAACGCCGCTGCAGGCTTTGCTATATCCTGGACTGGATAAATCTCTTATACGAAACTCGAACATATCGACCTAAGGGAATTGACTTAATCATCGTGACCTGAGCTTGCAAGCAACGGCTTGTTATACAGCATCGCTACGGCCATCAATGAAACCAGCGCAAAGCTGGTTAGCACCATTGGAAAACCCAGGGTATCGGCTAGTGCGCCTATCAGGAAAGCACCTATAGCCGGAGCGCCCAGAGCCAACACAGTCCACAGGCTCATTACACGACCGCGATAGGCCTCCGCGACCAGTAACTGGATGAGTACCTGGCTGCCCGTCCCGATCATGGTGGTGATCATACTAAGGCATAGTATGAGTGTACAAAGCGCAGCCACGCTCCGTATCCAATACATCGGTAATAGAATTGAAGCGGTGAGTAATAAGCAAACGATAATCAAATTTAGCAGTTTGCTTTCGCTACCGCTGTGTCGCGAGACGACCAGGCCACCGATAATTGAACCAACGCCCGCGGTAGCGGTTAGCGTGGCCAGCGTACCGGAGTCGCCGTTCAACAGCACACCCGAAAGAGCCGGTAGCAGTTCGATGACACTGCGACCCAGCAGACCGCTAAGCAGGGTAAAAGCCAAAACCAGGCGGATTCCCGGATGATTGCGTGCATAACGAAAACCCGCCTGGAATTCATTGAGCAAGGAGCCAGATTCACGTTGCGGTAATTTTTCGATACCCCGGACCGTCGACAAGAGCAGTAGAGCAGCAGCAAACATGGTCATCGCCATATAAAAGGCGGTCGCCGTGGAATAGTTCAAGATGAGCCATGCCCCTGCTGCCGGTCCCAGAATACGCGAAGTGTTGAAGATAATTGCAGAAAGACCCACAGCACTAGGCAGCGCTTCCCTGGGCACCAGCCGGGGTATCAGCGCGAGCCTTATGGGTGCATGAGCAGATGTGGCCGCACCCAGCACAGCCGCCAGGCCCAACAGCCACGGTAGCGTAAAAGCACCTAAGGTATTGACCGCTCCAGCGGTACCTGCAATTAGCCCATGAGTCAGAACCGTCACCAGCAACCCGTTTCTGGGGTTAATGCGGTCCGATACAATGCCGAAAATTGGGGATAGTACAAATGTTGGAAGCAACATTACTGCCGCCACTATCCCAACCCAAAGTGCGGAATGCGTCAGTTCCCAGGCGTTAAGACCTAACAGGAAACGAACCATCCAACTGCCGAGGGTTGAACAGCAGCTGGCCGGGAAATACCGGCGAAAGAGCGGCTCTGCGAACGCAGACCTATGCCGATGAGGCTTACGGGTATTTGGGGCAGTCAAATGGGACAACCTCGCGATTCAGGATACAACCTTTGCGTTATCCCTGAGCTCCTTAACGACACGGACAACAGAGGGACCATCCTCGGGATCCGGCAATACTGTAAACCCCGTATTCCGCATGAGCGTCAACATCGGGAGGTTATCCCTCAAAACCACTCCCTCCAGAGAGCGAATACCACCCACTGCAGCGGCCGTGGTTACGCCACGCATTAACTGGCTGGCTATTCCAAAACCGTGCCACTCATCCGCTACGACTACGGCAAATTCTGCAATACCGTCCGTATTTGTCATGGCGTAACGAGCCACACCAACCTGCACCTCTTTGCCAGCGAGGGGTATTGTCGCTATGAGAGCATAACTGATCGGAAAACTGTGATGCGTAAACTCCCACAGCATATCCGCAGATAGCGCCTTAAGGGGCGAGAAAAAACGCATGTACTTCGATTTTTCTGAGAGCCCTGTTACGAACGCCTGCTCAATTTCGGCGTCCTCAGGATGCATCATACGAAAGGTAACCTGAGTCCCATCTGGCAGCGCCATAGTGGAAGCCGCGGATCCGCGCAGACTATCCAGGCATGGCACCAAATCTGAGAGTCTTGTAAACAGATAGGCGGCGACAAAGGGTTTGTAGACAAGGTCTGTAGCACCAGCTTGCATACACTGCCGGCGTAAACCCTCATCAGCATGCTTACTCAAGGCAATAACCGGCAATTGGCGTTCGGCAGACTGTAGCTGTTGCAAAAGTGACAGACCACTGTCACCGGGTAGATCAAGGTCTAGCAGGAGGCAACCATCATCTACAATACTTCCGTCGCGCACGGCCTGCAGAAAACTCTCGGCATCGGCATAGGCGATAACGTCAATGCGATAGGTAGCCAGAAGCGAACTGAGTGCGCCGCTAACTGCTTCATCAGGATCAACGATATACACCATCGCTTGGGCTTGCACGTATACTCACTCCGTTATATCACTGAAGATTGCCACGCTTTGCTGATAGCGTATCTGGCAGCGGCGAGTATATCAGTTTATAGGTAATCAACCGTATAACTGTTGCTATAGAGGTTGCTACACGGAGGCCCGGTAAAAATCATGTATAGCGGCGGTGAAATCGATTCGCGATTTTTTCCAGGCGTAAAACATATGACCTCCATGGAAATGTCTGATCGTTATATTTTTCCTCTGTGTATCTGTCAGCTTCATATGTTCGATGATTCGGTCCGTGGAAAAATACGGTGTAACCAGATCGTAGATGCCGTGAGTGACAAACAGCTTCATATGTGGGTTCAATGACAGCGCGTAGCGAATATCGTCGGTTGCGCCCACCTGACGTTCGAAAGCATGCGTTTCCGTATCGACTTTCCAGTCAGCATTCACCTGCTCGTTGAGCAAGGTGTAATCACGTTCCGTTTCAAGTTGCAGGTTTTGCCTCAGCTGTGTGTTTATCCCTCCGGCAAACACGCGTTCTATGGCATAAAGGGTCGGGTCGGGGGCCTGGTGGGTTTCCCTGTCGGGAAACGGGTCGATAGCCCTAACCGTGGCGTCATAGAAACCGCACACTTCACGGGAGCTTTGCAGGAGGCTTCTGCAGAACACCCAGAATGGAACCCTCCCGGTGTGTCGCTCTATCAACTGCTTATCCAGCCCAAGAAAATCCGAGATCCTCTGGTAGACCTCCTTGCGCACGCCTGCTGCAAGTCGCTCGCCCTGCACCAGATAAGTCGATAAATCGGTGACGGCGAACTCTTCGGCCAGCGCCTTGTGTTCTTCGTCCGAGGCACAATCCACGCGACTCTTGCCATGGTAGCGAGCAGCCAGTGCCATCGTTGGAAAAATATCCACCCAGTGCAGGACATCATAATCCGACGGATCCAATAGCATCCATTCCAGTGCAGGGGATATCATGATCGCCCCGTTAAGACCTATGCCATAGCCTTCCTGCAGCAGCCGGGCCAGCTTGCCAACACGGAAACCGCCATAACTTTCGCCCGCTATGAACACGGGTGAATCCCAGCGTCTATTGACGGACAGGAATTTCTGTATAAATTCGCCCAATGATTCCAGGTCCCGCTTGAGTCGATAATATTCCTGGTTTTGCTTTTTCTCCGGTTCAGCACTGGCTTTCTCGTCCTTCTTATCCGCTTCAATGGTCCGACTAAAGCCGGTTCCAATCGGGTCGATAAATACCAGGTCGGTAAATGCCAGCCATGACTCAGTATTGTCAACGAGTTTAGCCGGCGGTTTCTGGGAGGTGCCGTCTTCATTAAACACTACCCGCTTGGGGCCCAGGGCTCCAACGTGCAGGTACGCGGAACTGGCTCCCGGGCCGCCATTAAAAACAAAGGTGACGGGACGCGTATCTGAAGGTGCGTCCTTCCTGACATAGGAAACATGGAACATTTCGGCCTTGGGCTTTTCTTCAGTACGCAGCAGCAGCCAGTCTGCATTCGCCGTGTACTCTATAGTTTCATTACCAAGTGTGATTTGATGACTGGATTTCTTGCCTTTGGGCGCTCTATGCTCCTTTTTCTTTGCATCTGAATTGTTGTCCGACATGTACACCTCAACTCTCTAGTAACGAAAACAATTGGGTATTACCACCTTTTGCTACCACATTATCGGTTCGGGTTTTCTCCGTGGCAAAGCGCAATAGATAATGTGGGCCACCGGCTTTCGGGCCGGTGCCCGAAAGCCCCTGGCCGCCAAACGGATTGGCTCCTACTACAGCACCCACCATATTGCGATTAATGTATGTATTACCGATACGGGTGGCGGCAAAGACTTCACTGGTAAACCCGTCAATGCGACTGTGCACACCCAGGGTCAAGCCATAGCCAGAAGTATTTATGTCCTGCAGTACCTGCGGTATGTCCTTGGCGTTGTAGCGAATGATATGTAATACCGGACCAAAAACCTCTTCGGGAAGCTCCGACAGGCGCTGAATTTCATAGACCTGTGGCGCAACAAAATAGCCGTTCTGGTGATTATTATCCAGTTCACATCTAGCCAGCGGCGCAGCCTCTTTATGCATGCGCTGTTCGTGCCGCTCCAGCATCTGGCGTGCTTCCAGATCGATAACCGGACCTATATCTGTCGACAATGCCGCCGGGTCACCCACCACCAGCTCCTGCATGGCGCCGGCAAGCATCTTGATTACATCGTCAGCGATATCCTCCTGCAGATACATCACCCGCAGCGCCGAGCAGCGCTGTCCGGCGCTGTGAAAGGCTGAGATAATGGCGTCATCCACCACCTGTTCCGGCAAGGCGGTGGCATCCACGATCATCACATTAAGACCACCGGTCTCAGCGATGAGTGGCACGATAGCGCCATCGCGCTGGGCCAGTTGCAGGTTTATCAACTTGGCAGTCGCGGTACTGCCGGTAAAACACACACCGTTAATACGCTGGTCATTGACCAACCTGCCTCCTACCGCTGCACCCTCACCTGGTAGCAGATGCACAACCTCTCCCGGCACTCCCGCATCCAGCAACAACTGTACAGCCCGGGCGGCAATCAGAGGAGTTTGCTCCGCCGGCTTGGCCAGCACGCAATTGCCAGCCACCAGTGCCGCCACCACCTGCCCGGTAAATATTGCCAGTGGAAAATTCCACGGACTGATGCATAAAAATGTACCGCGCCCATGCATGGACAGTTCGTTGAGTTCACCGGTAGGGCCGGGTAAGGTCACCTTAACCAAACTGGCACGGGCCTGCTGCGCGTAGTAGCGGCAAAAATCAATGGCTTCACGCACCTCAGACAACGCATCTGCAATGGTACGACCAGCCTCGGCAACAATAATGCCCATCAGCTGCTCCCGGTTTTCTTCGAGCAACTCTGCCATACGCTCCAGGCAGGCCGCGCGCTGCTCTACGCCACGCTGCTCCCAGGCCGGTTGCGCAGCACTCGCCATTGCCAACGCTGTTTCAATTGCTTCGATATCCGCGTCAATCACTTGCCCCACCACCTGTTGCAGGTCAGCCGGATTAACGAGGTCCCTGCTGGCACCGCTGCGCCATGCCCCCCCAATAATCGGGGCACTGCGCAACTTCCCGGTGCAGGCTGAAGCCATTTTCTGCAACAGCGGCGCCACCGCAAGGGGCTCGTTAAGGTCAATCCCGCTGGCATTGAACCAGGGCCAGCTTTCATTCTGGTAAATATCTCGCGGCAGTGGAATTTGTGAATGCCTGCGTAGTGACTGAGCGAGGGTCAGCTCCACCGGGTCCTGCAACAATTCAGCCGGTGGTACTTGCGCATCCAGAAAACGGTTAACGAAAGAGCTGTTGGCGCCGTTCTCCAGTAGCCGCCGGACCAGGTAGGGCAACAGATCCCTGTGGTTGCCAATAGGGGCATATACCCGCACGGTAGTCTCGGGTCTCTGGGCCTGGATCTCGTCAAACAACAGGTGACCCATACCGTGCAGACGCTGAAATTCATACTGTTTACCAGCAACGGTTAATTCCTGTACCAGCGCTACGGTATAGGCATTGTGGGTAGCAAACTGGGGGTAAATCACGTCCTGGGCGGACAACAGTCGCTCGGCGCATAGTTGGTAGCACAGGTCAGTGTGGCACTTGCGCGTAAATACCGGATAGTCTGACAGGCCTTGCTCCTGGGCATGTTTGATTTCGCCATCCCAATACGCGCCCTTAACAAGGCGTACCGTGAAGCGCCGGTTTTCCGAGCGCGCCAGGTCGATCAGCCAATCCGCTATGGCAAGGCCACGCTTCTGGTAGGCCTGTAACACAAAACCAAGACCATCCCAGCCAGCCAGTTCCGGATCTCGCGCCAGCGCCGCAAACAGGTCCAGAGACAGATCAAGCCGATCGCACTCTTCAGCATCTATACTCAGGCCAACGCCGGCAGCCTTGCACTGCAGCGCCAGTTCGCGCATCCGCCCCAGCAATTCTTGCATTACCCGTTTTTTCTGATGAAACTCATAGCGCGGGTGCAATGCTGATAATTTGACGGAAATACCATTGGCCTCTACCACCGGCTCATCTTTTACAGTGGCGCCGATACAACTAATGGCTGCCTGGTAACCTTCAAAATAGCGCTGTGCATCGGCCTGAGTGCGAGCCCCCTCCCCCAGCATGTCAAACGAAAATCGGGTGCCGGGGCGGTTTCCAGCAGCCCCCTTCTTTAAGGCCTCATCGATAGAGCGGCCCAGTACATACTGCCCGCCCATAATGCGCATCGCCTGCAATACTGCCTGGCGAACCACTGGCTCTCCCAGGCTAGTGACCAGGCGCTGCACCCAATTACCGGTGTCTCGCGTAATGTCATCATCCAGGCGGACCACACGACCGGTAAGCATCAGGCCCCACACAGAGGCATTCACAAAGCCTGAGCTAGACTTACCCTTGTGCGCACTCCAGTTGCCGGACTGGATCTTCTCAGCAATCAAACGGCTGGCAGTCTTCTCATCCGGTACGCGCAACAGCGCTTCTGCCAGGCACATAAGGGCAATGCCCTCGTTATTAGACAAGCCAAATTCCTGCAGGAAAGCATCCAGCGTACCGGCCTTGTGACTCTTGGCGCGGCATTTCTCTACCAGGCCGATAGATTGCTGCAACACGCTGGCACGGCGCTCAGCATCAAGTTCGCTGGCGTCCAGCAAAGCATTAACGACTACCCGTTCGTCCGCACAAGTGGTTTCGCGCAGTTGTTGACGTAAAAGCTTCTGGTCCGGAACCGCGCTGGATGTGGGTGTGTTCATGATGGGCATGCTGAGCTCCTTGACACTACCGGTTGTCCACTGGTGTCAGTGACCACTGTAGTTTAGTCCGCAAAAAGCTACTTGGAAACATTAGCCCATCATGTGAATGCTTTTTTACTCATAGCGCAACGACTGAATTGGATTAGCCAGTGCAATCTTCAGCGCGTGACTTGCTACGATTAGCCAAGCGGTGACTATGCCCATGACACTCGCCAGGACAATAATCAATGGCAACATCGTGATACGCTCGGAAAAGAAATTCAGGTATATGCCTGAGGCTGCATAGGCAAGCGGCATTGCGACCAGCAAGGACCACAATACGGGAATGGAAAACTGCCAGACCAACAGCCGCACTATCTGTCCAACCCGGGCGCCGAGCACCTTGCGTATGCCAATTTCGCGGGTGCGTCGCTCTGCCATAAAAGCCGCCAGACCAAACAAGCCTATCAATGCCAACGACAGCGCAACCGCAGCGAACCCGCCCAGTACCCAGTTCATATTTTTGAACATGACATACACTTCGGCAAAAACATCATCGAGAAATCTCTGCTGAATGGGGTAGTCCGGATTGACCCTCTGCCAGACCGCTTCAATGTCTGCCAGGGTGTTGCTCAGATCCACACCTTTTACTCGCACCGAGGCTACACGGTTTGACTCAGGATCCACAATAAATGCCATGGGCTTGATTTTGTTGTGCAGCCCCAGGAAGTTTTGATCAGGCACATGACCAACGATTGTGTACTGTACCAGCGGATCATCATTGGTCTCACTCGGCGTGCTGAAATAACTCTGCCCCAGGGCGGTCTCAGCGCTATCGAATCCCAGGCTCTGGATTGCCAGTTGATTGACTAACACGTTGACCTGCTCGGATTCGTCATTCCTCACGTCGTTGGCGACACTACGGGTCAATAAACGACCTCCAAGCAGCGGGATATCGTAGGTTTCCAAAAACCCCTCATCAATAGAGACATTATTCAGCATCAAACCCGCTGCCTCGTCGCCTTTTATCCTGGACACCAGTTGCGCTCTATTATTTTGCTCGAACGGTACCTGGCTTGAAAAACTGACATTTTCGACCCCGGGCAATGCCAGCAACTGCTGCCGCAAAGTTTCATGACGCTGCTGAATATCATCCACATCCACACGCTCCAGAATGACGATATTGTCCTTGGGGAAGACATTGCTGGACCTCTCAACTTGTTGATTCTGGAAGTACATCACCAGGACACTGGCCAGTATAAAAATAGCAATTGCGAACTGACTACCAATCATGATGCTGCGAAAGAGGTTACCCCGACCGCCCTTTAACATGGCGTTATTGAGGCTATCTATAGGACTGGAACGGGTAATCAAAAAAGCGGGGTAGGCGCCCGCGGTGATGCCAACCGCTATGGTCGTGAGCAGCAAAAAGGGTGCGATAGCCAGATAGTCCAGAGTGACGGCTTTCCCTCCCCATTCATTGAATGCAGGAATTATGAATTCCATGCAGGCGACAGCGAGCAGCATGGAAAGTACCACGGTAGTGAGGCTTTCCAGAAGAAACTGTATCAGCAACTGAGACTGTGTTGCACCAAAGGTTTTTCGCAGTCCAACTTCACGCGTGCGCGCCAGACTCTGCGCAATAGCGAGGTTGGTGTAATTGACGCAGGCGATTAGTAGCACCAGTAATCCCAATAGCCTCACTGTGTCTATCGCGGGTATGCCAATTGCCTCCCAAATCATGGTATTGGACTCCACGAGTGGACGCACGTGGAGTGAAGGAAGGAAATCCAGCTGATCTTCTGGTGCGTGGCGCTGATAGACCGCATTGAGCTGATCCTGCAACCAATGCCTGTCTTTATCTGCCGGCAACAACATATAGGTAAGATCGCCCATCGACAGGTTACCCCAGTTGTCAGCAAGGACAATATCGTCGAGGGACTCCAGCGCTGGCAACGCTGCGAATATTTTCGGCTCCCGTTTACTTAGCAAGAAAGAATTGAAATGACTGTCTGGTGCTATATCCGCAATGACCGCAGCCACACGCAAGTCATGTTTATGATCCAGCTCCAGAATCTCTCCTACCACATCCGAACGACCAAAGAATTTCTGGGCAATAGATTCGCTGAGGATAACGCCGCTGGGATCGTCGATTGCGGTGGCATCGCCATACAAGTATTGAAAATTGAAGATTTTTGTTAAATCTTTATCCGCAAAACTGACTGTCTGGTAGTAACTATCATTTTTCTCGCCGACAGATATCAAGAACTCCCTGTTAACCGTCCTGACTATGGCTTCAATCTCGCCTATATCATTCTCTATTAACGGCGCCATGGCGGTATAGATACTGTCGGTTTCCGCGACACCGATATCAGCGTCTGGCCCAAACACACTGCCAGCAGTAAAGATACGGTCACGCTGCGTAAACATACTGTCGTGATCGCGCTCATAGCTTGCCAGGATGGATCCGAATAAAAAAACCGCCAGGCCAATTGCAAGACCTGCGATATTGATAAAAGCATAGAGGCGATTTTTCGCCATATTGCGCAATGCCAGCTTGAGATAATTTGAATACATGATGATGCCCTATTTTATTGACTCAACAGTAATGGTGAGGCCTGGTCTCGACTTAGGCCGCGCGCAAACTCTGGGTGATGACATGACCGTCGAACAAGTTGATGGTACGTCGAGCGTAATCAGCATGCGCAGCCGAGTGCGTTACCATAACAATGGTAGTGCCTTCATCGTTCAGGCCCTGCAGTATTTCCATTACTTCCTGCCCGTTCACGCTGTCGAGATTACCGGTGGGCTCATCAGCCAAAATCAGGCCTTGCTCACCGACCACCGCCCTGGCGACTGCCACACGTTGTTGTTGCCCCCCCGAAAGCTGGCTGGGGCGGTGTTTGGCGCGATGGGCTATGCCAACTTTGTCCATCACATACTCGGCGCGCTGCTTGCGCTCTTTAGCGCCTATATCGTGATACAAAAGAGCGAGCTCGATATTTTCCTGGACACTCAGTTCATCGATCAGGTTAAAATTCTGGAAGATGAAGCCAATGTGCTGCTTGCGAATCACACTCAGCTTCGCTTCTGCGTACCCCGCGACGTCTTCCCCCATAAACAGGTACTCGCCCTCACTGGGGCTATCCAGCATTCCTACAACATTCAGTAGCGTTGATTTACCACAGCCTGAAGGCCCCATTACCGCCACAAATTCACCTGGCTCAATACCAATATTCACAGCATTGAGTGCCACGGTTTCAACTTCTTCGGTACGATAGGACTTGGATAGATTTTTGAGATTTAACATCGTGTTCGCTCCTGAATGGGAAGTTAGAGTGTATTTTTTTTGTTAAGTACCAGTTGGTCCATGTCGCGGAACCCGCTGTAGGGTGATGTAATAACAGTTTCGCCTGCTTCCAGACCATCGAGCACTTCGATAAAGTCTTTATTACGACGACCCAATTTGACAGTACGTCTGACCGCGACATTGCCATCCGGGCTGACGACGAAGATCCATTGACCACCGGTATCCTGAAAGAATGATCCATTGGGTATTAACAAGGCCTCGTTGGCATCACCGAGCGTCAATTTCGACTGGATCGTCTCCCCCCGGCGCAGATCGGGAGGTGTTTCCTGCATAAACTGGATGTCGATTTCAAACTGGCCTTTTTCCACGTTGGGATAGATTTTTGCAATACGCAGCTGGTAGCTGCGTCCATCCCGTGTAAACGCCACCGCCTGATCAATATCCACCCGCGCCAGATAGAACTCATCAATGTTGGCCGTGAGTTTGAATTGATCGGGGTTGTCGACCTGCCCTATGCGAGTGCCCTGACTGATACTCTGGCCGATCTCCATATTAAAACCAGAAAGCTTACCCGCAACCGGAGCACTAACATCCAGTTCCTGCAGGCTCTGGCGAGCATAGGTCAGATTCTGCTCCATCACTGCTGTATTGTCCTTGAAGAAGGCCAGTTGATTCGCCATTAATCGCTCGTCCGAAGCCTGACTTTCCAACGTAACAGCACGACGAGCGCGGAAGTAACTGACCTCATCAATCAGGTCTTCATAGTTCGACTGGGCCGCGTGGCCCTTGGCCAACAGTTCTTGATGGCGCTTGATATCGCGATCAAGACGACGGATCTGGTAGTCCACTTCCACCAGTGTACGTTTGTGAGCAAGTCTATTCTGTTCCAGGCGAAGCTCCTGATCACGCATACTGTTCAGCTGCTCCATAATCCTCGACTCAGTACTCATCACACTCAATTGCAGGTCAGAGTTTGACAGTCGCACAATGGCTTGCCCCGGCTTAACAGAGGCACCGTCCTCAACCAGAATTTCCTCCACGCGCCCACCCTGTATCGCATCCAGGTAGACCGTTTTAAGTGGCGCTACCCGCGCTCGAACAGGAATGGAATCTTCAAAAACTCCAGCACTGACCACGGAAAGCATCAGTCGACTGCCAGCAATTGTGAGACTGTTGCCGCCGGGTGACATAAATGTGAACCAGCTGCCTGTACCTAGAAGCGCGAGTAGAATCAGCGCTCGCAGCGGTGTGACAGCAAAGCGCTTTTTCTTGATCGGCTTGTCCATACCACTTGCCGGCATGGTGATCGAACTGCTGTCCTGACCCTGCGCATTGCCCATTGTGCTAATCGTTCCCACGTCTTCCTCGCTTGACGGCCCCAGAGGGACTGTTCTCATCGGATGTGTCGTGCCAGAACTAGAGCAAGTATCGAGCCAATTACTTAACTAATTGATTTAAATAGAAATAGTTGATTACCAGTAAAAATGGCAGGGGCTAAAGGTGTACGAAATCGGACACACACTGTACGATATCGGACACTTCGGGAGGGACACCTTTGAGCGAAAAACAATGGAACATCCTGGTCGTCGATGATGACGACGACATTCTGACTGCCGCGAAGCTATTGCTAAAGCGCAAGTTCGGCCACGTGGTAACCACCAATGACCCTGAGCGTATACCACCTTTATTGGCCGCAACCCGATTCGATGCCGTTTTACTCGACATGAACTTCTGCCCCGGTGAGAGCAGCGGCGAACAAGGTTTTACCTGGCTTGCCCGGATACTGGAATTGGACCCTGATGCGGTCGTTGTTATGATCACCGCGCACGGCAACGTGAACCTGGCAGTCGACGCGATGAAACTCGGAGCGACTGATTTTGTATCCAAACCCTGGCAGAACGAAAAAGTCGTGGCGACACTTTCCGCCGCCGTTAAACTGCGTGCCAGCCGCGCTGAAGCCGAGACTCTTAAGCGCAGCAATGCGGCGCTGGTCGCTGCCAGCACAAAGAGCACCGAACAGGTGTTTCTGGGAGAGTCTCGCACTATGGCAGCGGTTAATTCCCTGATAGTGCGGTCTGCTCCCACCGATGCCAATATCCTCATCATGGGCGAAAATGGTACTGGCAAAGAACTTGCAGCGAGGCAGATACACCAGCAAAGCCTGCGCGCGCAGCACGTTTTCATGGCTGTTGATCTGGGAGCTGTTTCTGAAAGCCTGTTTGAGTCGGAATTATTCGGTCATCGTAAAGGCGCATTCACCGGAGCTACAGAAGATCGCGTGGGTCGCTTTGAGGCAGCCAATGGTGGCACTCTGTTTCTTGATGAAATCGGCAACATCCCGTTGCACCTGCAGGCCAAGTTATTAACCGTATTAGAGCAGCGCGAGGTTACCCCCGTAGGAAAAAATAGACCCGTACCCTTTGATGTTAGAATAATTTCCGCCACCAATATTCCTCACGAAAAATTGTTGGATGAGGACCATTTTCGCCAGGACCTGTTATTCAGACTCAATACTGTTGAGCTGACCATGCCTCCACTGCGTGAACGCCCTGAGGATATCGAGAAAATTGGTATGTATTATGCAGGCTTGTATGCGCGCAAGTATCACAAGCGTGAGAAGCACTTTTCACCTGATGCCCTGGCTGTAATGAAAACCTACAATTGGCCGGGCAATGTGCGAGCACTGCGCCACGCCGTAGAACGCGCCGTAATACTGTCTGAAAATACCACTTTTGAGCCCGCTGATTTGCAGTTGGATGGATTGCAGGACAAGCCCCAGCTTACCCGGGCAGCCCCGACTGAAACAGCAGAACTGAGCGCAGACCTGAATCTTGAGCGCGTGGAAATGCGGGTCATACAAGCGGCGCTAAAACAGCATCGCTACAATATCAGCCAGGCGGCCAGGGAGCTGGGACTCACAAGGGCGGCTCTATATCGGAGAATGGAAAAACATGGGCTTTAAATTTTTTGCCCTTCAGCTGGGCCTGCGAATTGCCCTGCTTACCGTAGCACTGGTGGCATGGATAGCCTTGTTTGTAATCCCCGGCTACCCCACAGTGCATGTAATACTGACCATCGTGGCCTTGCTAGCGGTCTATGAACTGTTCCGCTTTGTAACCAGGACCAATACTGAACTGACTCGTTTTCTTGAGGCCATCCGTTATGTAGATTTTGGCCAGCGTTTCCAGATGCAAGGGATGGGCGCAGGCTTCGACGAACTGGGCGCAGTATTCAATGAGATCGTTGAACGGTTTCAGGGCCAGCGATCAATGCAGGAGCAAGATCTGCGTCACCTCCGGGCATTGACCGAGCACGTACCCATTCCCCTGCTATCACTGCATGCGGGGGGCAAAGTAGTCCTGCACAACAATGCCGCCAGGCGGCTGTTTGGTAGCGCGTTGATTAGTCGAACGGAGGATTTCAATGCTTTCGGTGACGATTTCGCTAAACAAATGCTCGCGGTAGAACCCGGCGAACGACGGCTGGCCGCGTTCCAATTTGATGACCTGGAGCAGCAGCTGACAATATCCGCGACGGAGATTGTCATTGGTAACACTCTGGAAAAGCTGGTGAGCTTGCTAAACATCCAGAGTGAATTAGATGGAGTCCAACTCCAGGCCTGGCACGATCTGGTGCGCGTGCTGACTCATGAAATAATGAACAGCATCACTCCCGTCGCTTCACTGGCCAAGACCGCCGCAGAATTGGTAGACGATGCAATGCTAAAAGCAAGCGACCACCCTGGCGTATTGAGCGACCTGGCAGATGTGAAGAGTGCGGTGGAGACCGTTGCCCGTCGGTCGGATGGATTAATGCAATTTGTAGGAAGCTATCGTCGGGTAACACGACTGCCTCCACCGAAAATGCAGCAGATTCGCCTGGTAAAATTATTTGCCAATGTGGAGCAGCTGGTCGTGACCAAATGGCAGGAGCAATCCATAGAATTATCACTACAGGTCGAGCCCAGCAGCCTGGAAATTGTTGCCGATCCGGATATGCTAGAGCAGGTTATCCTGAATATTTTACTTAATGCGGAACAAGCCCTCACGGGGCGTAAATCTGCCAGCGTCAAGCTTTGCGGATACCTGAATCGCGGCGGGCACGTCAGCATAGAAATTTCCGATAATGGACCCGGAATTTCGCCAGCAATTGCAAATAAAATATTCGTTCCGTTTTTTACCACCAAGCGTGAAGGGTCAGGGGTAGGTCTGGCATTGACCCGACAGGTAATGCTGGCACATGGCGGCACAGTGACTCTCGGAACGAGTGACAGCGGTGGCGCAAAATTCACGCTGACCTTTTTAGCCAACCACACATAATCAGGAATGCTGACACACAGGTGTCGGGGATTTTGCGTGATAGACAATACTGGACTAGTCTAAAAGACCAAGTCTACTGAGATGTAGGCTCCTGCTAAGGTGTCTTGGATACGTCAGGATCCGATGCAGCCCGATGCCACACGCGGACCGCGGATAACATCGCCGCCGCGCAACTACTGGAGCTAGCGGCATGAAACGACGCAATTTCTGTAAGGCTACTCTCGGTACTGCTGCCGCGGGAATACTGTTGCCTATGCATCACGCACTGGCGGCCGCATTGATGAAGGTTGATGGCGATGTAGATGCGCTCACCGCCAACGGCATGCAGGCAACGCTTAAACGAACAGCGGTGCAGGAATTGTCCGACAGTTTGCGCGGGCCGCTGTTACTGCCAGGCAACCCAGCCTACGATTCGGCCCGACACGTGTTGAATGCGGCGATAGACAAACATCCAGCGCTAATCGTACAACCCTCCGGAACGGCCGATGTCAGCTATGCGGTAAACTTTGCCCGGGAAAATAATTTGGTCACGGCAGTGAAATGCGGAGGCCATAGCAGCTCCGGTAAGTCGACCTGCAATGGCGGCATGATGATTGATTTGTCGCGTTTCCGGCATGTCCGGGTAGAGCGCGATGAAAAAGTGGCTTATGTTTCCGGCGGTAGTTTATTAGGAGCAATGGATCACGAAGCCATGGCGCAGGGCCTGGTGACGGTGGCCGGCACGGTTTCGCACACCGGGGTCGGCGGCCTCACCACTGGCGGCGGATTTGGCCGACTGGCGCGTCGCTACGGCCTGGCTCTGGACAATGTGCGGGCACTGGATATAGTGAGCGCCGATGGCCAGATGCGGCACGCCAGTGCGGACGAGAACCAGGATCTTTACTGGGGAGTACGCGGTGCAGGTGGCAACTTCGGCGTAGTCACCTCCTTTGAATTTGACCTGCATCCCATGAGCCGACTGGTCCTGGCCGGGAACCTGTTTTATCCCATTGAACGCCTGCGTGATATTTTGGAGTTTTACGCCGAGTTTTCAATGACTGCGCCTGACGAATTGGCTACTGACTTGATTTTCGGTTATCCCCCTGGTGGGAGCCCCGGGTTTGTATTATTGGCACTGTGCTACAGCGGCGATCCAGCAATGGGCGCCAGGGCTATGGCCGCAGTGGAGAAACTGGGTAAGCCCCTGCGTGGAGAAATCCGGCCAACAGATTATGTGGCTTTGCAGCGCAGCGGCGATAGCGACGCACCACGTGCAACCGCCTCCTATCTCAAAGGAGGATTTATCTCCGAACTCAATCAGAAATTGATCGATACGATACTCGATGGCTTGCAACCCCATCCGCAGCGCTCTGTACAAATGATATTCCAGCAAAGCGGCGGGGCCATCAAGCGCATTCCCAGTAACGCCACGGCCTTTGCGCATCGGTACGCCGAGCACAATATGATCGCCACTGTAAACTGGAAGCCGGATACGCCGGCGCAAGAGCATGTGCGCGTGATCAAGCGCTTTTGGAATACCCTTATGCCGTTCACCAACGGCTTTTACGTTAATGAAGCCGATGACGACAACGCCAGTCTCACCAATAAAAATTACCAGGGAAATTATGCGCGACTACTGGACATCAAACGCCAGTATGATCCAACCAATATTTTTCGGCTAAATGCCAATATTGATCCTGTGGTAACCGGCTAGCACTACCTGGCATACGGTCCGGGGTTCGGACCTACAGTAGGCAACCGACTGATTTTAGGCATACCCTCTCTGGGTCACTGGTCTAATTGACCAAAAAACGACCAGGCATGACTCTATAAGGCATAAATAGAACAAACGCACGTTTGATTGCGAGGGAGAGTAACAGATGACTGACAAGCGTAACGGTGATTTGAAAACCTACACTCAGTTTCGGCCAAGCCGTTTTTTTAAAGCAACGGGCAAATGGTATTTCCAGACCCGCGAAGGCATTATGGAAGGGCCATTTGAGCGTCGACTGGATGCGGAAAACAGACTGCAGACCTACGTTAGCATCTTCAAGGATCTTCAATTCCCAGCAACAATATCCAACCCCGGTTTTTATGCTACGCCTGCTAATGGTGGTGCTATAGAACCCATCCAAATGCGCTGGCGCTAGCCGCTGCAAGCTTGTTGCTAATACCTGACCTCTACTGGAGATGGCTGCAGTGCGGCGCTTGCTGTATTGCAACTCAGCACTCGCATCGCACCGGCCATGGCGTGAGCACATCTGACATTGTTTGCACTTGAACCGTTAGTACATATAAAAATACTGCTGAATCGTCTTGGGATCTGAGGTTTTTAACAGCGCCAGCTTCAACAAAACCCGCGCTCTGGCCGGACTCAATTCTGCAGATGCCACGGTACCTGCTTTTTCATCGTCAACCTCCACATTGCGCCCCACAGCACCACTGGTGACCCGCGACGCGCGAACGACCACAACGCCCTTCTTCACCGCGGCTTCAACCGCAGCCAACGCGGGGCCGGTCATATTGCCATTGCCTACTCCTGCGGTCACGATGCCCTTTGCCCCACCACTTACGGCAGCATCAATAAGGTCCGGCGACACATCCGCGGTGATATAAATGACGTCAACACGGGGAAGTTTTTTAACGCCCTTAACAGAAAACTCACTCGCCTTGGTATGTTTGCGGAACGGTGCCCTGAACCAACGATTCTGGCCATACAGGCTCACGCCAATAAGCCCATACTCTATAGACTTGAAGGTGTGCACATCAGTGGTACTGGTTTTGGTGAAGGATCGTGCGCCATGAATATCATCATTAGCCACCACCAACACACCGCGAGCAGCTGCGTGTTTATCTGCTGCAACTGCCACAGCATTGTAGATATTCAGAGGACCGTCAGCAGACAACGCGGTAGATGGACGCATCGCAGCAGTCATGACCACAGGTTTGTCGCTGTTTATCACCAGGTTCAAGAAATAGCTGGTCTCCTCAAGAGTATCAGTACCATGCGTGATAACAATACCGTCAACATCAGATTTCGCCAGCAGTGCGTTAATCCTGTCGGCCAGTGTCAGCCAGATTGCATCAGACATATCCTGGCTACCCACATTAGCCACCTGCTCACCAGTGATGTTTGCGACTTCCTGAATCTGTGGCACGGCATTGATCAGGACATCAATCCCGACCTGTCCTGAGCTATATCCTGCCTGAGTCTGACTAGCGGCAGAGCCAGCGATGGTTCCACCTGTGGCTAGAATAACGATATTGGGCTTGTCGACAGCCTGGGCCTGTCCCGCCAGAGAAAAAATCAACAGAAAAAAACAGTGCGTAAAAATTCCAGCTTTCATAATAGTTACCTCTTGTTTTGCTTTAACGCTAAAGTAATGAAACCATCTGACCACGAGTGGGTGCCACTTTATTATCGAGTAATTCAGTCCACAAGGCCACCAGGGCTTCTGCATCTGTCGTCCACTCAACCGTCATCTTCGCCTGCACCATTTCTGCGACCTCTGCACTGGCCAACATAGCTTTCATCATGACCACGCCGGGACCCCAATCGTTATCTCGCTTGGCGATTTGCCCTGGGGCAAAAAAGAATGTGGGCTTGGCTCCGGGCAGGTGACCCGCGTCCCCTCTCTCTTCCCAATGCGTCGCCCCAACCATGCAACTCTCCACCAAATTCGCTCCTAGCGCGTTATGCAGAGCCGAGGTTAAGCGAACATCTCCGGACATATCGACATAGGCGGCAGGTACTGCCGCATCAATCTTATCTTCCTGACCGTAGACGACCACTTCGTCGCAACATCCAAGCCCTTCCACGAAGGCGACATTTGACGGCGAGGTTAAGCCAATTATTCGCTGTGTTACCTTGGGATCATTACGCAACATCTGCGCCAAGCCAAAACCGGTCTTGGAAGATACCGATCCGATCAATACCTGCTGCGCGCCAAAAAAATCGTTATCCAGCAGACGGTCGTACAGCACATAGGACGTTATAAACAGCGGGAAGTACAGGCAGCGTTCGGTTTCAAGGTCATGTAAAAATTCAGGCTCCGCCAGGGTACGTCTATAACCGTTATATAGCGCGGGTAGTGCCTGGCGGTGTTCAGCAACATCAATGAACTGATCAGCTCGAATTTTCCCGGGTCGCAGTACCACGTGACTGGCCATGGGAAAGAACCCCCACAATCTGTCGCCTACCGGCACATCTGCGCAATCTGATTCAATGACGCTGGCGCAGCCCCAGACCGGCACTTTACCCCACTCTCCAGGAGCCGGGTAGTAACCCCAGTAGCCTATAGTGTCGCCGGAGATCGCATAACTGACGTTGTTCGCCGTCAGAGCAAACTTGTCAATGGCAACCAGCACCTCCCCATCGACCAATGCTGGCAACTCGCTGGTGACAACTCGCGTGGTCCGGAGTTGCTGACGATCTACCCATAATTCTATGCATTGTGTCATCTATGTAGTCTCCGGGTATAAGGCTGGTTATCGGTAGTCGCGCTGGCTGCAAATAGTACCGATATTGCAGCAGGATAAATCGCCCAATAGTGTAAACCAAAAGCGGGTGGAAAGTATGGCTGCCTGAAAGGATACGGCCATCATCACGCGAATATAGCGGAGCAAGACCAGCCACAGCTGAGCTCTGCTGCTGCCAGCCCTGTGAGCAAACACTTATCCGTCACGCACGGCCAGTTCGTCGAACCGCGGATGTTTTCTCAAGTCCTGCAGGCTGCTGTCGACACTGACCAACTGCCACGGGTAGCCATATTCAATGGCTTTTTCTATAGAATCCAGCGCTGCTTCATAGTCACCCAGATCACACAACGCTTTAGCTGCGGCGTAATGCACAGAAAATTGATGCGGAGACAGTTCAATGGCTTTATCGATACTCGCTAATGCCAATTCTTCATCACCACTTGCGGCATAGTAGTGCCCAATCAGGGCAAGTGTATCTCCATCTGACGGGTTAATTTTCAAGCGCTGTTGCGCTAACTCGATGGCACGCTCGTACATTGGCAGTGACAGCTCAGCGCCCTGCGATGAAAAACGGTAGGTATCGCCCAACCTCCCCCATATCTCAGCATTCTCCGGGCTCAATTCGAGCGCTTTGGAGTACCAATTGACCGCATCGTCGTATTGGCCAAGATAGAACATGCTTGACGCGATATTGGCATATGCGCCGGCAGAAGGTTTTATCTTCAGGGACTGTCGCCAGGAGGCTGTGGCAAGCTCGAGCTCGCCTCGCATGAAGTAAGCGGCCCCGAGACGGTTGTAGGCCAGTTCATTGTCGGATGCCAGTTCTGTGGTTTTTTTATAATAGGCGATCGCCTCTTTCACTCGCCCGACGTTGTACAAATGATCTCCCAAAACCAGATATCCCCGGGCATCGTGGGGCCTCAAATCAATGACCCGGCGGTAGAGCTTATCAGCCTGATCAAACCAACCCTGCTGAAAATAAGATTGTGCGAGACCGATATTCGCTTCGGTAGCATTGGGATTTATCGACAGCGCCTTGTCGTACTCCAGCTCTGCCCGTTTATGCTGCCCTGAATGGCGATATAAATTGCCGAGTGCGACATGGGCATCAAGCGCCTGGGCGTTCAGGGTGAGCGCGCGATGACAAGACTTTTCAGCCGCCTCAAAGTGCTCTGCATCTCGACTCAGAGCGTACTTTGACAACCACGCATCACAGAGTCCGGCAAAGCCTTCAGCAAAATCAGGGTCCAGCTTCACAGCCACCGTGAACAGGTCGATCGCGCCCTGCGAACTATCGTCATCCGCTGGATGCCTGAGATAGGCTCGGGCGCGCAGATAATTGTCATAGGCGCGAGGATCAACTTTATAACTTTGCTGAATGCTCTCTTGCGATGCAGGGGAAAGCAAAATCTCCAGCGAAGCGACCAGATCATTGGACATTTGATGCTGTAGAGCCAGTATGTCCGTGAGATCGCGATCATAGGTCTCTGACCAGACCGGAAAGCCGCTGATGGCCTCGACTAGCTGCACGGCTACCACTACGCGACTGCCCTGCGTACTGACACTGCCCTCCAACACGTGACTAACACCCAGATGATGTCCGATGACCTGGATATCGACTGACTTATTTTTAAAATAGAAAGAAGAACTGCGAGCTGCCACATTTAGCTCATTGAGCCCGGAGAGTATATTCAGTATTTCCTCAGCCAGGCCATCGCCAAAATATTCCAGTTGTCCATCACCATTAATATTCCGAAAAGGCATAACAGCAATCGACGGTCGCTCTAATAAGACACTTGACTGGGCAATCTGCTCAAGGTTCCGCTGCGCGATTATACGACTGGCATATAACAAACCTACGGATATAGTGACCAGTAGAACAAGGGCGAACTCGGCGACTCGCGCTGGCGTTAGAGAGAGGCGATCAGCGCTATACTTCGGTGCTTCCACCACGCCTTGTGGCGTGATATCAAAATACCAGGCTAATACCATTGAGGGGATAAAGCCCAAAGCGGCCAGTTCAAGTACGATGGGTATCGCGCTCTCGGGTAAATTCATCAGTGGCACGAGCACATCCGCGACCTGCAGCAACGCCCACGCTCCCGCGGAATAAATCGCTGCTACGCGATGAACTTTTCGCTGTTTTAGTTCTGCAAGGAACCACCGAAAATCCATAACAAGCGATGACCTGTCGGTTGACAAAGGTCGTCAGCCAAACACCAAAGCACACCCCTATTGCACAGGCACCTGAAGCGACCAGCAAATAAGTATCCATACCTCCAGTAAGTGTATGTCATATTGGGGATTCAGCAACTATTTGGCAGCAAAAACCTCCATTAACAGCAGTCACTCAATCGCTGCAGAGGCAGTGCGACATAACTACCCGAAAGACTGCAGTTACAAACTGAGGGTGATGCTACTGAGCATATCGAGCAGAATCTTGTCCAGTAACTTCAGGTCAGCGGGATCGCCGAAATTACCGTTCAGCCACAGACTGGCAAAGCCATGTACCTGGGACCAAAGGGCGATAACAGTGACTTCGACCTGGTGATCACTGACGCTATGGCCTGGTGATTTGGCGAAAAAGAATTCCCTGATGCATTGCTTGAGGATTTTCCTGGGTGCCTGTGCCGCAAGCGCGTAAGCAGTGGACTGGCCATTGATCAGCTCAGGCCTGAACATGATTTCAAAATAGGCCGGGTGAGAGAGGGCAAAACGGATGTATGCGGCACCGGTATTGATCAACTGGGCTTCCGCTGTCTGACTAGCGCTGGCCAGGCTGTGGTTTAGCGTTCGCTCCAACAACGCAAAGCC
>JBALVO010000180.1:0-5694 GCA_036961445.1 Halioglobus sp. | reverse complement strand
TTCGTGAAGATCAACGGCAAGCAGCATTACCTGTGGCGGGCCGTGGATCAGGATGGCGAGGTGGTCGATGTGTTTCTTCAGGCTAAACGAGATGGTGCTGCAGCCAAGCGATTCTTCAAGCGTTTGATACGCAATCATGGCAGTGAGACCAGGAAGATTGTGACCGATAAACTGCGAAGTTATGGTGTTGCCCATCGGGAGTTGATGCCGGATGTGATCCATAGTACTAAACAGTATGAGAATAATCGGGTAGAGCAATCCCATGAGGCGACCAGGGTGCGGGAGCGAGGGATGCGTAAGTTCAAGTCAGTCGGACAGGCGCAGCGGTTCTTGGGTACCCATGCTGTGGTTTCAAATTTATTCAACTTGGGAAGACATTTGATTAAAGCCGAGCACTATCGAAACCTTAGGGAGGGTGCGTTTACAGAATGGGAAAGGGCGGTTGCCTGAAACTAGAAAATCAGGATTGTCTCACTTCTGCTTTTTAACTTGCCAGAACCAAAACGCCCGTTAATCGGGCAAATAGCGCCGTCTGTCGGGGAATATTTGTATTTGCAGCACTGGCTGATAGCTTGCGAGGTGCAAACTTCTCCGGGGCGGCGTTATTTTATGATAATGACAAAATTGAGGCGACACTCCGACAGCGGTTTTACGCTGATTGAGTTGATGATAGTCATCGTCATCGTAGCGGTTCTGGTGGGCGTTGCGTTGCCAGCCTACCAAGACCAGATAATTCGTGGAAAGCGAGGCGCCGCCAAAAGTGTCATGCTGGACATCGCCAACCGCGAAGTGCAGTATCTGTTGGCGAATCGCTCTTTTGCAGACCTCAGTGACTTTGGATACGCGCCACCTGATGATGTTGGGGAATTTTACATGTTCAGTGTCAGCACAACGCCTCCATCAACGCCATCTCCGCCCTTTTTCACAATTACAGCCACGCCTCAAGGCGCACAGGCTAAGGATGGCTGGCTGAAGCTCGACAGCGAAAATGTAAAAACATCACAATTCCCAGATAAATGGGAACGTTGATGCCAAAGAATTTCCTGCAAGCACAACGCGGCGCACTGATGATAGAGGTGCTGGTGACGATTGTGATTCTCGCCATCGGGTTGTTGGGTTTGATGCAAACACAGGCCCGCTTGCAGAAGTCCGAGGTGGAGTCCTACCAGCGAACTCAGGCGCTGATCTTGCTGAACGATATGGCGAGCCGTATGGCAACCAATCGCGCTGATGTGGCAAGCTATGCAACTGAACTCACCTATCTGGGGGTGGGGGCAACGTGCCCTGGCGCTGGCGCTACGCTGCAGAGTGAAGATACCCGGGAATGGTGCCTGGCCTTGCAAGGCGTCGCTGAGACCCTGGCCGGTGTGGGTGGGGTGGGGGCGATGGTGGGTGCCCGTGGGTGTGTGGAAACGCTCTCAGCGGGAAGAGAATATATGGTGACAGTGGTATGGCAGGGTCTGATACCCATTTCCCGGCCGCCGCCCACCGTTGAATGTGGAAAAAATTTGTACGATATTCCAGCCGATTCCGATTGTGAGGACAATCCGGACTATTGTCGCCGTTATGTCACGACCCTGATCCGCCTGGCCAGCCTGGAGCCCCCCGTATGAATCGTTTCGGGAGTCACGCCCTCCGGACTCGCCAATTTTCAGTAGCGCGTCCCGAGCACAGCGGGTTTAGCTTGATCGAACTGTTGATCGCTACGGCACTGGGTTTAATCATTGTCGCAGCCCTGACCACACTGTTTGGTCAAGTGTCCCGAACCAACCTTGAGATGGCTAAAACTAACAGCCAGATCGAGAATGCACGCTTTGCCATGCAGTTTCTGCAGAACGATCTCATCCACGCCGGCTACTGGAACGCTTTCGTTCCCGAGTTCGATGACCTGAGCTTTGTGGCTCCGCCCTCGGATTATCCCGGTGGCCCGGCAGACCCTTGCAAAGCTGTCAGCACCTGGACTGCGGCGGATCACCATGCACTACTGGGTATTGTTGTTGAAGTGTACGATGACACGCTGGAAACACCCGCGCACTGGACCTGTACCTTTGTTGATGACAGGTTACCTGACACCGACCTGCTGGTTGTGCGTCACGCCGATACCTGCGCGGCCGGCACGGTTGGTTGTGAGGCCGTCGACCCCAACGAACTGTATTTCCAGGCATCAAACTGTGCTGGAGAACTCGACTTGGGCAACATGTATGCGCTGGATCCGAACGCAATCCGAAAAGAGATGGACTGTATGACGAACGCGGCAAAGCGCAAGTTTGTCCAGACAATCTACTATATCCGCGATTATGCGGTGTCCGCAGGCGATAATATCCCGACGCTGGTTCGCTCCCAGTTCGGTTGGGACGGGAGTGGCCTGGTGCAGCAGCCGGTGCAGGCATTGGTAGAGGGCATCGAACGCTTTCGTGTCGAGTTGGGCCTGGATCTGATAAGTGAGACGGTTGAAAACGCAGATCCTAATTCGCCGATCCTGTGGCTTGACCCGGACGAATGGAGGGCCGCAAGAAACCGTGGGGACGGTATTCCCGAATCCTTCGATCATTGTGTTGGTGCACTTGGTTGTACGGTAGCCGAGTTGACCAGTGTGGCCGCGGTGCGACTTTATGTGTTGGCGCGGGCCAATGAAGCCACTGCTGGCTATGTGGACAACAAGAGCTATCAGTTGGGTGGCAGTACGGTGTTGGCATCAGCCTTGCCCGCAGGTTTCAAACGTCATGTATTCAGTACCACCGTGCGTCTCAATAACGTGTCCGCGCGCCGGGAGACACCGCCATGATAGCTATGACATCCTTCAGCACGCAGCGCGGTGTGATTACCATATTTATATCCATGCTGATGCTGTTGTTTATCACCGTGATGGTCCTTACCGCGTACTCGCTGAGTACCACCAATCTGCGGGCGGTCGGTAATGTGCAGGCACGCGATGAGGCGATTGCAGCTGCCAATAAAATGATTGAGCTGACAGTCGGGTCCGCTTTTACTGCTGTGGGTAAAGATCCGAATGAGGCGGCGGTGGATGGTTTTCAGGTGTATATCAACGCCAACCAGACTACGCCGGAATATGTATACCTGGTGGATCTGCTGGCCCCACGCTGCGTGCGCTCATATCGGGCCAACACCACGACGACGAGTAGTGTCACCCTGCCGGGTATGTCGGCGAGCGGAGCGTATAACACGATTTGGGAACTGGACGCCACGGCAACCGAGGCCGCTTCCAATGCCAGTGTGCGGGTGATTCACGGAATCCGTATTTTAATGGATGAGATAAGAAAAAATGAGTTGTGTCCTTGAAGCAACTTGAATTTTGCCGGGACATGTTGAGGAGTTGATGATGAAAATGCGAATGAGAATACTGACACGGTGCTTGATAACGATTGTAATGGCACTGCCATTCAGGGCGCTGGCTGAAGATATCGATCTGTTCCTGGGTTGGCCCGCAGGCAGTTCCCCCGCACCCAATATCCTATTTATTATTGATAACACCGGTAACTGGACGCAGCCTTTTACAGCGGAAATTGCCGCCTTAGAAGAACTTTTCCTGAACCAGATACCAGGTGAGGATGCCAATGGTAATGCCACGGTGAATGTGGGCATCATGATGTTCACCGAAACCGGCGGTGATGATAGTGGCCCCGATGGCGGTTATATGCGGGCGGCAATCCGTCCGATGACGGATGCAAACAGGGCGCTTTACGCCGAAATGATTGCCGGTAACGGGACTGACCCCGGTTTTGACGAGGGACTTGATAAGTCAAATAGCGGCAAGGCTGGCGTGACCATGGCCGAGGCCTATAAGTACTTCGCCGGTGTCGTCCCTTACGCGGGAAATAGCAAGGCGAAAACCGACTACCGCGCTTCCGGTGGCAACATCTCGGGTGGAACCCCCAATGCCTATAATACCGGCGACTGCTGTGTGACCTCCAAGGAGGTATGGAAGCTGCCGGGCAATGCAATGCTGTTTGGCAAGGACAGTGCCGTCTACCACAGTCCCATAGCCGAGGGTGAATGCGGCAATAACTATATCATCTGGATCGGTAACGGCGCTGCGCAGGATAGTGCCGATGACAGTAAGAAGGCCAATGAACTGCTCTATAACGCGGCGACGGACGTGGGGCTCGGGGATAGTTCTGTGACCAAGTTGACCATTGATAAAAATGGGAACAATCCCGGCGCCGTCGAAATTCCCCTGTCGCCGGTGGGCTCTCAGGAGGTGGTGGCCGATGAGTGGGCGGCCTTCATGAAGTGGGACAGCGGGCTCGATATCAAAACCTATACGATTGATATCAATAAGGTACTCACCGGTCAGGGGCCGGGTTGGAGCGCTTTGCTGAGAAGTATGGCGGAACCCAACGGCGGCAAGTATTTCGATATTGACGAAGACGATCTGCTACTGACCTTCAGCGACATTTTCGGGGAAATACTGGTCAAGAACTCGGTCTTCGCTTCGGTGGCGCTGCCCGCCAGCGGCAGCGCCCAGAGCACTTTCCTCAACCAGATATACGTAGGCTTGTTTCGTCCCGACGGGGACGCCCTGCCCCGTTGGCCGGGTAATCTCAAGCAGTACAAGCTGGCTCTGCTCAATAACGGCGAGCTCGTGGTGGTGGATGCGTACGATCAAGAAATTCTTAACAACAAAGGCAGCATTGATAACTGTGTGCGCAGTTACTGGAATCGCACAAATGCGGACAAGTACTGGGCGTTTATGGACGGTCTGGATCCCAATGACCCGAACTGCGACACCGTTAAGGCCGAATCCAATTATCCCGACGGCCCCGAAGTTGAGAAAGGTGGTCAGGCGTACAGGCTGCGCGAAATCGCGCCCAGTGCGCGCACGGTGTATACCTGTGACCCGAACAGTTTTGACAGCTGTTCCTCCGGTACTGGAGTAGACCCCTTGCTCAGCTGGAACGACGTACCGCACCCCGCACTGGATGCTAATGACCCCACCACGGATCATCCCCTTATGGTCGCCTGGGCGGCCGGGGAAGATACCGAAAATGAAAATGCCGCGGATACCGTGAATACGAATGGTGCGGGCCAGGTTTTAGGGGATCCGAGTATTGTCGAGATGCGCCCGTCAGTCCACGGCGATGTCATCCATACCCAGCCGGTGGCCCTTAACTACGCCGATCCCAATGATCCACGGAAGATCGTGGTGTTTTACAGTGGCAACGACGGTATGCTGCGTGCGGTCAATGGCAACCGGGACGACCCAGACGGTGGTAATGCCGCCGATCACAATGGCAAGAGTCCGGGCCAGGAATTTTGGGCATTCATGCCCCCTGAATTTTACCACCAGGTCAAGCGCCTGCGGGTCAATAATGAAGTGGTCAGGTTCCCGGCATCGGGCCCGGATGAACCTGACGCTGGTGCGCCGAAGCCCTATGGCATTGATGGGCCGATAACCTCCCTGGATGACGGCACTAACAAATACATTTTTGCGGGTATGCGTCGGGGGGGGCGAATCGTATATGCCCTGGATGTAACCAATCCCGCCACTCCGCAATTTAAGTGGAAGAAAGGCTGCAATGCTACCGGGTGTACGGATGCCGATTGGGCCAAGGTCGGCCAGACCTGGTCCCCCATGCAGGTGGTGTATGCGGATGGTTACCCGGATGCGTTATCAGCACACGACCCTCTGCTTATCATGGGCGGTGGCTACGATGAATGTGAGGATCATGATAC